>NZ_JAUTAR010000001.1:600000-860000 GCF_030818695.1 Chryseobacterium sp. SORGH_AS_0447
GAGAAGAACCCGATTGTTCCTAAGTATACACCCACATCAATGATCGTTGGCTTAAACATCGTCCAAGATCCAGGTAAGTAGTCTCTTGAAAGGTTGATTACGATAATGTCGAAACGCTCGAACCACATCCCGATGTTGATGATCAATGCAATGATAAAAGTTGCAATAATGTTTGTTCTTACTTTCTTAAACCAGAAGAATGCAGGAATAACAAGGTTACAGATAATCAACGACCAGAATGCCCACCAGTAAGGACCTACGGCAGCACCCGGAGAAAGATACGTAAAGTCTTCGAATCTTGATCCTGAATACCATCCGATAAAATATTCCGTAGCATAAGCTACCGTTACCATACCACCTGTTAAGATGATTACGATGTTCATAATCTCGATATGGTACATCGTGATGTAGTCTTCTAAGTGACATACTTTTCTTGCAATCAACAATAACGTCTGTACCATCGCGAATCCTGAGAAGATTGCACCGGCAACGAAGTAAGGAGGATAGATCGTAGAGTGCCATCCTTTAATTACCGACGTGGCGAAGTCAAATGATACCGTGGTGTGTACCGAGAATACAAGCGGTGTTGCCAATCCTGCAAGAACCAAAGAAAGCTCTTCGAATCTCTGCCAGTGTTTTGCTTTACCACCCCAACCGAAGGCCAGGAATGTATAAATCTTTTTAGTCCAAGGTGTTTTTGCTCTGTCTCTGATCATTGCAAAGTCAGGAATCAGTCCCATGAACCAGAATACTGTAGATACTGAGAAATACGTAGAGATCGCAAATACGTCCCAAAGTAGAGGAGAGTTGAAGTTCCCCCAAAGAGAACCGAATTGGTTTGGTAAAGGGAATACCCAATATCCTACCCAAACTCTACCCATGTGAATTACCGGGAAGATTGCTGCCTGTACTACTGCGAAGATCGTCATCGCTTCCGCAGATCGGTTTACAGACATTCTCCATCGCTGTCTAAATAATAATAATACCGCTGAGATTAGTGTTCCGGCGTGACCGATACCTACCCACCATACAAAGTTAGTAATATCCCAACCCCAGTTAATAGTTCTGTTAAGTCCCCATGCTCCAATACCTGTTCCGATCGTATAGGCGATACACCCGAATCCATAGATGAATAGAACCAAGGCTGCATACAGTGAAATCCACCATAATTTACCTGCTCTTTCTTCGATAGGTCGTGCAATATCTTCCGTGATATCGTGATAAGTTTTGTGACCAATAATTAGAGGTTCCCTTATCGGAGCTTCGTAATGTCCTGACATTTTTTACCTATTTATTATTTAAACTTTATTTTTCTACTCTGTTTCTTACCTTCGTATGATAGAACACATTTGGTTTGGTTCCGATCTCTTCAAGTAAATAATATCTTCTGTTATCAGCGTATAATTTTCTGATTTCAGATTCTTTGTCATTCATGTCTCCGAACTGGATCGATCCTGTAGTACAAGCTTTTGAACATGCTGTCTGGAACTCTCCGTCTTTTACGATTCTACCTTCTTTTTTAGCTTCAAGAATAGTAGTCTGAGTCATCTGGATACATAATGAACATTTTTCCATTACCCCTCTCGTTCTTACCACTACATCCGGGTTCAGTACCATTCTCCCAAGATCGTTGTTCATATTGAAGTCGAACTTGTCATTCAGGTTATACGTAAACCAGTTGAAACGTCTTACTTTATAAGGACAGTTGTTTGCACAATATCTTGTACCGATACATCTGTTGTAAGCCATGTGGTTCTGTCCCTGCTTACCGTGCGAAGTTGCCGCTACCGGACAAACTGTTTCACAAGGAGCATGGTTACAGTGCTGACACATTACCGGCTGGAAGATCACATCAGGATTATCCGCTGGGTGGTTCAATGCACCGCCTTCTTTATTGAAAGCTGTTCCGTATAATTCCGGAACGGCCATTCCTTCTTTTAATCCTTCGTATACTTCTACTTTCTGTCTTGCAGAATAGTAACGGTCGATTCTTAACCAGTACATATCCCTGGACATTCTGATCTCGTCTTTTCCTACAACAGGAACGTTGTTCTCTGCCTGGCAGGCGATGATACAAGATCCACAACCTGTACAAGAGTTCAAGTCGATCGACATGTTGAAGTGAGGCCCGTCGGTATCATCGAAAGCATCCCAAAGATCGATTTTTCTTGCCGGAAGTGCTCCGCTGATGGTATGATATTCCAAAGGCTTGTTCCATCCTTTGTGCTCATCATCGAACGCTACGTTTAAGAAATCAGCCAAAGGAACTTCTTTTGCGATTTCGTAACGTCCCATTAGGGTATTCTGAAGCTGGATTCCAGCAAATTCGTGGTCTTCACCGGTCTTTTCGATTTTAACGTTTGAAACCGCCAGGTTGGAACCGTCGAATAAAGGATAAGCATTTACCCCTGTGTCCGCTGTAGCTCCTGAGTTTTTCTTACCGTAACCCAATGCAAGACCTACTGATCCTTCTGCCTGTCCCGGCTGAACGAATACAGGAACATCTTTAATGGTAACGCCGTTTACCGTAAGGTTAACGATAGAACCGTCCAGCTGCATTCTCGCATTAAGATCGTTGTCGATTCCTAATCTTTCGGCATCTTTCGGAGACATGGTCAGGTAGTTATCCCAAGACATTCTTGTGATCGGATCCGGTAATTCCTGCAACCAAGGGTTGTTGGCTTGTGTACCGTCTCCCATTGCCGTTTTCGTGTACAATACCAATTCCAGGTCGGAAGGTTTGAACCCACTTACTTCGGCAACCGCCTGTGCTCCGTTTCCTCCTGCATAAGACAACATAGTAGCGTTGTTTGAGGTATTGAAACCGTTGTATAAGGCTTTATTGAAAGATGTTGCTCCTAAAATAGAAGTGGCACTTGCTTTCAGATAATCGTAATAATTGTTGGCAGCGTTGTTTTTACCGTTTTTCCAAACCAATAGCGATTCTTCGATCTGTCTTGATTTGTAGATTTTCTGGATGGTAGGCTGCATTAATGAATATACTCCGCTCTGAGGCTCGATATCTCCCCATGATTCAAGCCAGTTGGCTACAGGGATTACTGCTTTTGCCGCTTTGTACATTTCATTTTTCTTATCGGCAACAGCGATTACATAAGGAACTTTAGCCAAAGATTTTTTGAAATCTTCTCCTTTGTAGTAAGAATAAATCGGGTCTACATTGTTTGCGATCAATACGCCCACCTGACCTGCATTTACCCATCCAAGGAATTCCTGGAATCTTGCCTTGTCGAAATCTTTAAGGAAGTTTGCTTTTCCTGTGAAAGCTACTGATCCTAATTTCTGGTTGATTAAGTGCGCTAAAACCTGAGCTCCTTTGGAACCGTCAGCAAAAACAACCGCTTTGTTTCCTTTTGCCTGAAGTTCTTTAGCAATCCCGTTAGCTGTTTTATCAGAAGAACCACCGCCAACGATAGCGTTGTACACTTCAACCAGCGTTTTGTTTACCTGGCTAGGTTTTAATCTGATTCTTTCATCGGAGTTAGCACCTGTCAGAGACATGTTGGATTCCACTTGGATGTGTCTCAACATGGTTTCTCCCGGCTTTCTTGCTGCAGCGTAAGAAGATTCAAGACCTCCTCCGTTGTAGTCTCCTAAGAAATCTGCCTGGAAAGCTACTACCAATTCAGTTCCTTTAAGGTCGTAAACAGGCAATGCTCTTGTTCCGAATACTTCCTGAGCTGCATCTAATCCGGCAGCATAAGGATAAGCATCATAGGTTATTAATTCAGCAGTAGGATATTTTGCTTTAAATTCAGCGAATAGTTTTTTGAATGTAGGGGAAGCAAAAGAATGCGATAACAATACGATTCTTTTACCTGCAGCGTTAGCCTCTTCCAATCCCTTGATTACGAAACTGTCTACTTTATCGAAAGTTTCGTCTTTTCCTTCAAATTTAGGCTGCTTTACTTTATCATTGTCATAAAGAGAAAGTACGCTGGCCTGAGCTCTTGCGTTTGTTTTCCCTAAATCACCCGCTACCGGGTTCGGTTCAATTTTGATAGGTCTTCCTTCTCTTGTTTTTACCAGAACGCTTGCGAAATCGAATCCATCGAAATAAGTTGAAGCGTAATAGTTAGGAATCCCCGGAATGATGTCATGCGGTTTTACCACATAAGGAATCGTTTTAATTACCGGAGCTTCACAGGCAGCCAATGTTACCGCTGCAGTAGAGAAACCTAATAGTTTTAAGAAATCTCTTCTTGAAGTACCGGAACCGTTGTTTTCCGCGTCTTCAAGGAAATCTTCTACAGGAATTTCTTCCTGGAACTCTTTTTGGGCCAGCTTATTGTTTAAAGCCGGATTTTTAAGTTCGTGAATACTTCTAAATTGTATTTTGTTTGAAGCCATTTGATACTTCTAATTTTTAGTTATTAATAATGACATTTACCACACTCAATACCTCCAATCGCATCTACCGTAATCTTACCACCATCTTTAGGATACTGTTTTTTCAGTTTGTCGTGTAGATTCTTGAAGTATTCTTTATTATAACCGTTGTTCATGTCAACTTCTGTTGTTCTGTGGCATTCGATACACCATCCCATTGTAAAGTCGTTTGCCATCTGCACCACGTTCATGGTATCGATTTTACCGTGACATGCTTTACATACAACATCAATTTTGTTGTTAGGATTCTTTTTGTTGAAAGAATTGATGATCGCCTGTTCTCCTGCTACTACGTGCTGAGCGTGGTTGAAGTATACGAAGTCCGGCATGTTGTGGATTCTTGTCCATTCAACCGGCTGTGTTTTTCCGGTGTACTGCTGTTTTGCAGGATCCCAGCCTGTAGCCGCATAGATCTTCTGGATTTCTCCGTCGTAGAATGCTTTATCTTTTCCTGGCTCCATGTAGTGTTCTGCGTTGTATTCGGAAATCGTTCGGTGACAGTTCATACAAACGTTCATTGAAGGGATTTCAGATACTTTTCCGTATTTGGCACTGGAGTGACAAAGCTGACAGTCGATTTTCTGTTCACCCGCGTGAATTTTGTGTGAGAAATAGATTGGCTGTTCCGGTTTGTATCCTTTGTAAACCCCGATCCACATCAGCCAGTTCCATACGCCGTAAGCCGCTAAGATAGCCAAGATCGCAATTAATCCTTTACCGATATAGTGGTACTTCTTGTAGATTTCGCTGAAAGATTTTACTCTTGATTCGTTAAGTCCTGCAAGATCCTCAGACTGGCCTAGTTTTACCAGTTGTCTCAGTTTGATTAAGATCCAAACAAGAAGACCTGCAATCGCTAAAAGGGAAATGATCACGACGTTGGTCGTTGTAGAGCTTTGCGGTGCTGCATTGGCCGTTCCGGCAGCCGTTGTGTCTTTGGAAGCATCGGTTTTAGCCGGCTCCGGTGCCGGAGGATTAGTGGTATAAGCTAAGATGTCGTCGATATCCTTATCGGTAAGATTTGGAAAGACCTGCATCTCCGTCTTGTTGTACTTTTCAAAAATTTCATTGGCGTACTTGTCACCCGAAGCTCTCAGCTCCTTGTTGTTTTTGATCCATTTGTGAAGCCAGTCTGTGTCTACGCCACCTTCTGTCTTTACCCGTTCTACAACGCCTTTCAGAGGCGGTCCTACAACTTGTTTGTCTAGTGCGTGACATGCAGTACAATTCGCTTTGAAAAGCTTTTCACCATTCTTAGGATCGCCGTCCTGCCCGTAAATTGAAGCACTGGTTGATAACAATAAGCCTATTGCGATCAACGTTTTTCTATAATGCTTTCTCCAACTAATCATTTAAATTATCTTATGTTAGTAAATATTGAACATTCAATCAATCCCGCAAAAATAATATTTTTAACAGGAATTTAACGGTATATAGAAAGGGGAAAATGTCATTTCCGTTTAATTTGTAATTATTCTAAATAACTGTATTTGGTATAATTTTTTAATTTGCCTAAATTTGCGCAAACAACTTTAAATGAAAAATTTGATTAAAATATTTTCGATACTGTTTCTGTTATCATTTTACAGCATTGATGCACAACAGGTTGTAAAAAAAGACACTTTGGCCGGTACGGAACTGACGATGACGATGGATTCCAAAGTAAACGCGGCACTGGAAAGCATCGAGGATAAATGTTCAAAAACCTCTGTGTCAATAGGTTCCAGGGATAACGATGAAGATTATACACCTTCGAAACCCACAAAGATTTATGTTCCGAACCGGGAGCTTACCAATGCGGAAATATGCAGAAAAAACCCGCGGATTTTAGGGTATAAAATCCAGATTACCATTGTAAAAAGCAATGAGGAGGCAAATGA
This sequence comes from Chryseobacterium sp. SORGH_AS_0447, assembly GCF_030818695.1. Classification (NCBI taxonomy): domain Bacteria; kingdom Pseudomonadati; phylum Bacteroidota; class Flavobacteriia; order Flavobacteriales; family Weeksellaceae; genus Chryseobacterium; species Chryseobacterium sp. SORGH_AS_0447. The sequence continues at coordinate 606,288 of NZ_JAUTAR010000001.1, forward strand.
AGTAAAAGCTTATTTCAGAAAGCGTTTCCCGAATCTTAAAGTGGAGACAGATGCATCCTTACGGCCGAATTATAAAATCCTTGCAGGAAGTTATTTCACAAAACAGAGTGCGGCTTCCGATCTTTCAAAAATCAGAGAATATTTTAAATCTGCGGTGGCTGTGCAATACAGAATTTTCTGTGCGGAAGCGAAATAATTTAAGTAAAATAAATAATGAAAGCTGGGAGAATTTCTCAGCTTTTTTATTTGGAATTTGGCTACCTTTTATAGGATTAAATCTTAATAATACCTATTCAAAAACCAGAAGAATTCTGTCATTCTTATATAGTTATTTACCATAAGATAGGCGAATAAAACACAGAAAACGACACTTAAAAAAGACAGGGTTTTCGGGGATTTCCTGTAGATGTAAAACAGCCATCCCAACAGCAGAGGGTATACAAAAACAAAGTGTCCGCCGTAGATGAAAGACGTGTGAAGACCGAATCTCATCAGGCAGTGGATCATGATGTCTACTACGAAAGAAATCATCAAGACCTGGACAAGCTTGTTCCTGAAATTTTTAACATAACTCCACAAAATCATTACCAGTAATGCGGCTATGAAAAAATAGGGGATCCATGAAGAATAAACGTCCATCAAGATGCCTTTGTAATGATAACCATTCATGTTATGTTTATCCCGGATAATAAAGTTTGAAAACAGAAAACATTTCCTCCGAAAAAATAAGACAGGATCATGTCCCAGGTAGGCGTTGAGTTTACATTGGAAAACTTTTCATACTGCTCGTTGGTTTTGCTGAATATATTTTGGTATTTAAAATCGATTCTGTTTAAATAAAGCAGGACGAAGCAGACGCAGGTAAACACAACCCTGAAAGCGGCATTTCCGAATTTTTTCCAGTTCCTGAAAAGATCTTTTTCAAAAGTGACGGGAATAAAAACTTTCACAATATTTGTTACTGTCAGACCGCCGATGGCAATTCCTGAAAATGCCAGTGCCACTGCCGGGATTTTCTCTTCTTTTTTCAGTTTGATTGCCGAATAATGGTGGAATAGCGTAAGGAAGAAAAGGGTATATGTAAAGTTTTCCGGGGTAAAGGACAGTAAAATTGTCGTTGAAAACCCACCGAAAAATACAATCAAAGGAATTGTGAAGAGCAACGGCAGGCCGATGATGTTTTTCAGATATTTAAATACCTGAAGAATGCTCAGGCTCACGGCAAGATTGCTGAGCCACGCCAGCACAAAACGGAAATTCCCATCCATTTTCCCATCCGAAAACAGCAGGGCCAATTCTCGGATCCAGTTGAAAAAGTAATAGGACAGGGGGTGCCTTTCAAAACTTCCGCCCGTCATGACGATCGACTTGTTATCAAAGCTGAAATAGGCATCCCAGGGAATCCGCGCATCGAAAATGATCTTATGGTGAATGGCAATGTATGAGCCCAGATACCCGTATGCGACAAGAAAAAACAGGAAAACGATCAGTTCAGTTCCTGTTGACGGAAAAATCAGTTTAAAGAAATGGACGAATTTTGTTTTGAACTTTGACACGTGCGGAGCTTTCTGCAAAAATAAAAATAAAACCCATCAGAAATGACGGGTTTTTTATAATATGTGGCAGATTCAGTACAATTACTGAATATATTAGTGATTATAGGCCTGATTTCATCCAATTAATTGACAGGAATAGCATACAGCTGATTTTCCGCCCATGATGCTCCTCCAAATTGATCGATGGTGCCCGTATAGCCATTTACATCTACACTCCCGGCCCAGTAATAATAGGTCTTGGCAGTGGAAGAGGTATTGTTCAAAATGATCGCGCCGGAAAGAAGCCCGAATTTGGTGGAAGGACCCCAGCTGCCGCTCATTAAGTTGGAACCAACGATGTCCGGACTAAAAGCAAAGGTCGTGGGGCTGTCTGAAAAGCTGCTCCGTACCCAGATGGACTGGTTGGACGGCATCAGGGCAAAATTAGTAACGAGTTGAGTCGTATTCACGATATATTTGCTGTTAGCCGGAATGGTAATGGATGTGCCGGTGTAATTGTAATTTGCCCAGTTCCCGGAATTAAGATTTACGCCGTTTGCGGAAAAGTTAGCCTGGATTACCGGTGCGGAAGCTGCAGGAAGAGCCTGTTTGCGGATAACACCGTTGTTATCGGCAGTTAACATTACCGTACCTCCGGAAGAAGGGATGGTACGAAGGCGTGCGGTTCCGTTCACATCAAGCGGCTGTGATGGAGTGTTGATTCCGATTCCTACGTTTCCAGCAGCATCAAAAGTCGTAGTGGCAGCAGATCCCGTAATATTCAAAATATTTCCATTGTTGATAATGGTAGTAGCTTGTGAAAGGGATCCTCCGAGACGTGCATCGCTTCCCATTAGAGAAAGTCCGTTACTTGCAGTATAGGTTCTCCCCAGCTTTTGCCACGCGCTTCCATCAAAATAGTAATAGCCGGATGTATTGATATTTGCTGTTTTAACGCTTGTTACGGTTACGCCAGCAGTAGCATAAATAACAGTTCCCGTCTGTTCGGATCCATATTGTGCGTCGGCAGATTGAATCTGGTCTCCGGTAAGTCTTGGCAGAAGAAGGCCTTCGGCAGTAGTGCCGTTGTTGTTTTTTGCGGCTACTTCCATCGTAGCTTTGGGTGTTTGGGTATTAATCCCAACTTGAGAGTAAACGAAGGTCGAAAGTAAAAGACCAACTGCAACAGGTACTTGTTTTTTCATGTTTAAATTTTATAAGTAAAGTTTATTTGAGCAGGAGGATGATACGGATCATGAATGCTATTCAATTCAGCGTATAATCAAAGTATTGGCCACTTAATAAAGTGATGAGTTGGTGCGGCAAATATAATAATTTACTTTTATTTTGCCTGTATGCGCAATAATGTTTTTATATGGTTAAAGAATAATTAATAAAGTGGTATTAAAAAGAAAAAATCATTAATGTATTTAGTTGGCTGTCTGAGCGTCTCTGGTAAGATCTATTCATTATTTGGTATTAAAAAACAAAAATCCTTTCATCGGCTGAAAGGATTCCTGATTGGTAATCTGATGCATCTTATGAACTGCACGAAAGCATTGAGCATCCCGAAATATCATCGTATCCGGACGGTCTTTTCACAGAGAATTCAGGATAAAGTTCCTCATAAGGGTTTTCTAATGCCCGGGTTAATCTGTCAAGCATTTCCGTTTTTCCATTATTAATTTCTTCGATGCATTGATACAGTAAATAATTTCTAAGAATAAATTTCGGATTGGTTCTGCTCATCAATTCAAGAGATTTTTCCTTAGAGATAATATTCCTTTCAAGCCTGGATTGGTAGCTCTGTATAAAGTCCTTAAGCTTTGCCACCTCCTCTTCATTTAGAAACGTATAAGAAACATGTTCGAACTGTTTTTTAAGATCTAAGGTTGCGTCATATTTTTCAAGCTGATTAAAAAACAACGTATAATCAAGCTGAAGATCCTGCATCAGCCCCTGCCATGAGGTAAAAAACTTTTCGTCGCTTGTCAGCAGCTGATCGAACCCGAATTTCCGGCACAGCATCCGGTCGTGGGTTTCCCAGAAATAGCTGCCGTAGTCGTTCAGGATTTCTTCCAGAAACTTTTCGTCTTTTATCAAAGGATGAAGTGCATTGGCCAGCTGCCAAAGGTTCCACTGAGAAACCTGTCCCTGTTTTCCGAAGGCGTATCTCCGTCCCGGCAGATCGGTTGTATTGGGCGTAAAGTTCAGATTGTATTCATCCATCATAGAGTATGGTCCGTAATCGATAGTTAAACCCAGCACCGACATGTTGTCGGTATTCATTACGCCATGAACAAATCCTACGCGGTACCATTCCACCATCAGATCGGCCGTTCTCCGGCAGACATTTTCAAAAAAGTCCCGGTATTTCTGTTCGCCTTCCGAAGTGATTTCTTTAAAATAGTTTTCAATCGTAAAATCAGCAAGCTCCTGCAGGGTTTTATATTCCTGTTGAGCAGACATCAGCTCAAAATGCCCGAAACGCAAAAAGCTTTCGGCAGTCCTGATGACTACAGCTCCTTTTTCCAGTTCGGGATTGCCATTATACATGATGTCCCGGACAACATCTTCTCCCGTAAAAGCAAGACTTAAGGCACGGGTGGTCGGAATTCCCAGGTGAAACATGGCTTCACTCATCAGATATTCCCTCACAGAAGAACGTAATACCGCTCTTCCGTCAGCGTGCCTCGAATAAGGAGTGGCTCCGGCGCCTTTCCATTGGATTTCGTTTCTTTCTCCAGAATCGTTGGTGATTTCTCCTGCCAGGATAGCCCGTCCATCGCCCAGCTGCCCCGCCCAGTTGCCGAACTGATGCCCGGCATAAGCGGTCGCGTAAGTCTTAATGTTCTCAGGAAGGTTATTGCCTACCAGAAAATCCAGATCCTTTTCCTCAAATGTTCCCAATCCGATTTCCTCGGAAAGCTTCCCGTTGAAAGCAATTAACTGTGGATGATCGAAACCGGCGGGAGCGACTGTGGAAAAGAGCACTTTCGGAGTATTCCGCTGCATGGTGTTTCCTGAAAAATCTCCGGGAAAGTTTTTTATAAAGGGTTGGGTGATATTTTCTATATTCATCTATCAAAGGTATTAATTAAAAAAGAAAAGACCTTCCAAATGATTGAAAGGTCTTGTGTATTTCTAAAAGAGAATCTATTTATTGTTGAAGTCAATATCTTCACCTGTATTCAGGTTATCATTGATATTTTCTTCTTTCTTCCCGGTGTTTTTTGGTCCGCTCGGTTCGGCAGGTTTCGGATTTTTGATCTCGTCTATCGTCTGAAGGCCGCCGTCATCACCGTATCCTGAACGTAATCCGTTAAGGTTTGAACAGCCGTCTTTCCATTCCGAAGGTTTTACAAATTTATCATCCGGAGAAATTTTCAGGCTCTTGTCTGCCCAGACTTTCTTCATGTAGATTGCCCAGATCGGTAAGGCCATTTTGGCTCCCTGTCCTTCTCCTGTTCCGTAGAAGTGGGTGGCCCGGTCTTCCCATCCTACCCATGCTCCGGTTGCCAGCTTAGGAACGATTCCCATAAACCAACCATCGGAGTTGTTCTGTGTGGTTCCGGTTTTTCCTGCAATTTCAATGTCTTTGGAAATTCCTTTTCTGCCCAATTCTCCTGAAGCCGTTCCATACTGTGCTACCCCTTTCATCAGTTCGATCATTGTGTAGGCATACAATGGGTTCATCACTTCTTTAGGCTCTACGTTTACTTCTTTAATTACCCTGCTGTTGGCATCTTCAATCCTCCAGATCATTTCCGGTTTGTTGTAGTTTCCGTAATTGGCAAAAGTACTGTAAGCACCCACCATTTCATAAATGGTAATGTCTGATGCTCCTAAAGCCATCGGCAAGCTCGTAGATATTTCTTCGGTTACCCCAAGGTCTCTCGCCGTCTGGATTACGCTTTGGGTACCGGTCATCTCAGCAAGGCGTAAAGCTACCGGGTTTTGTGAATGGGCGAGGGCATCTTTCAATGTCAACATTCCCCCTTTTCCCGGAACGTGATAAGTTCCTTTATTAAAACTGGCATTGGATATAGTGGAACAAGGCGTAAGTCCTAATTTCATGATCGCCGTTGCATATACAAAAGGCTTGAATGTGGAACCTACCTGTCTTTTCCCTTGTTTGATATGATCATATTGGAAATGCTGCCAATCGATACCTCCTACCCAGGCTTTGATTTCCCCGGTTCCTGGAACCATAGACATTAGACCTGCCTGTGCGACTTTCTTGTGCCATCTGATGGAATCCCACGGTGACATTTCCACCTCTTCTTCTCCGGCCCAGGTAAATCTTGACGTTTTAATCGGCTTTTTGAATTCCATTAAAATTGAATCTTCAGAAATACCCGCAGCTTTCAACTGCTTATAACGTCCGGTTCTTTTCATGGCCTGTACCATCAGGTCGTTCACCTGCTGATCGTTAAGATAATAGAACGGCCAGTTTTTACGGCCTCGCTGCTCGACATCAAATCTTTTCTGAAGATCGGTTAAGTGCTCTCTGATCGCATCTTCCGCATACTTCTGCATTCTGGAGTCCAGCGTAACGAATATTTTAAGCCCGTCTTTGTAAAGATTTAATTTCTTTCCGGTATCCTTTTCGTAATCATCAAGATATTTATCGATTTCTTTCTTCAGATAGAACTTATAGTAGGCTGAATAATCGTCGTTGATGTTTTTAATCGGATGATAATCTATTTTAATAGGCGTTGCAACAGCTTTATCAAAAGTAGCCTGATCCAGATATCCTGTTTTCAGCATCTGGTCCAACACAACGTCTCTTCTCATTTTTGCCCGCTCAGGATTTCTCATCGGGTTGTTCTTCACCGGATTTTCAAGCATGGCTACAAACATAGCGGCCTCAGGTAAAGTAAGCTCAGAAGTTTTCTTATTAAAGTAGATTCTTGAAGCCATTTCAATCCCATTAGCATTGTACAGGAAATCAAACTTGTTGAAATACAGAGTGATGATCTCTTCTTTTGTATATCTTTTTTCAAGACTTACTGCTACAACCCATTCTTTCAGCTTCTGGAATGCTCTTTGAATTTTATTCTGAGAAGCTCCATTGGTGAAAAGGAGTTTTGCCAACTGTTGGGTAATGGTAGAACCTCCACCACGGCCTCCTCCGTACACGACAGCCCTTGCAACGGATTGCAGGTCGATTCCGGAATGTTCTTTAAAACGTTCGTCCTCTTTAGCCTGTAACGCATAGATAAGATAAGGCGGAAGATCTTTATAAATAATAGGCTGTGTTTTTTCTTTCTCAAATTTACCCAAAAGCACTCCGTCTGAAGAGTAAATCTGTGAGGCCACATAAATATCCGGGTTTTCAAGTTCTTTTACATCCGGCATTTCCCCGATAAAGCCCTGGGACACCGCGAAAAAAAGTCCTGAAATACCTAAAACTAAAGCAAAAAATCCGATCCAGATAAATTTTACCCATCGTTTCCAGGCAGTATTTTTCTTTTTAGGAGGAAGAGGGAAGGTTTTCCCCTTGTTTCCTGTATTTTGTTTGTTCACTTCCATTAATGATTACGGTTTTGCCGTTTCTATTTTTACTCCAATATCTTCAATTCCCGGAAGGTTATCGTTTCTCATCGCCTGGGTAAGGCCGATTTCATATTTTCCCTTTGCCGGAAATTTATAATTCAGTTTATACTGAAACAACGTTTCCTTTGTGTCGCCGAACCCGGTGCCAAGCCATTCGCCGTTGGGTTTTGCCAGTACATAATTCAACGTATCGGTTTGCTTTTTCTTGCTCTGAAGATCAGTGAAATTCACAATAAACCTGATGTTGCTATAAGGATAATCGTTGTTATTTCGTACAACAAATATAATATTTTTAGGATTTTGCGGATCTGAAATTTCAAGATTAAATTTTTGTTCACTTTTCTTATTCCATTTGTTATCAACGGAATTCATAAAAACTTCTCCTTCCGAAGAAGAATTGCAGCTAAAGAAAAGAATAAGAGTACATAATCCTAAAATGTTACGCATTGTTGTCTTTTTTTGGAGGAAACTTCTTTTTAAATTTCTTTTTATTCGGGTTTGGCTTTTTTTCCGCTTCAGAACCTACTGCCGTTTCGGCTTTTTCCAACTGAGGTTTCGGCTGTTGAGGCTTTTGCTGTCTCGGCTGGCTGCCTGCATTTCCTTTCGGGTTTTGCGGCTGTCTTTCCTGGTTCTGAGGACGTTCGGTTCTTTCGTTTCTGTCAGAACGTTCCCTTTTTTCAGGTCTGTTGCCGGTTTTCTTCTGGCCCTGATGGTTTTGATTGTTCTGGCTGTTCTGACCGTTATTATTGTTATTAGATCGGTTCTGGTTTTTATTCCTGTTGTTTCTGTTTTTCTTCTCGAAACGGTCCACATTGTTTTCCTGGATCAGGTCAATGCTCGCCAAAGGAATGTCCGGCTGTTTTAGTTCTTCCAAAGGAAGGGTTTTCTCACCGCGTTTGTTTTTGGAGATTAATTTTTTTACCAGATCGATATCAAAGTCGTACCAGGCGATAGAATTTTCTACATAGGCAAACCACATTTTCTTTTTGAAAACGTCGATTTTAATGCAGAAGGCCCTGCCTTTTTCGGTATCCAGTGTCGTTGATGAAGACGGGAAATTGCTTAAAGCATCCAGGTAGCTGTCCAGCTCGTAATTAAGACAACATTTCAGCTTACCGCACTGTCCTGCAAGCTTTTGAGGATTTATGCTTAATTGCTGATACCTTGCTACGTTGGTATTAACGGATCTGAAATCCGTCAGCCAGGTCGAGCAGCAAAGCTCTCTTCCGCAAGATCCGATTCCGCCTACTTTTGCCGCTTCCTGCCGGAAACCGATCTGTTTCATATCGATTTTCGTACGGAAAGCGCCGGCGTATTCTTTAATCAGCTGCCTGAAATCGACGCGGCTTTCAGCAGTATAATAAAACGTAACTTTAGAAGCGTCTCCCTGATACTCTACATCGGTGATCTTCATTTCAAGACCCAGCCGGTGAGCGATTTTCCGGGCATCTATTTTTACATTGTCTTCTTTTTTCCGTGCCTCCTGCCAGACCTCAAGGTCTTTCTGGTTGGCCAGTCTGTATATTTTTAGTGCCGATTCTTCAGAGCATTTTTTCTTTTTCATCTGAATCTTCACTAATTCTCCGGTGAGACTTACCACACCTACATCGTGTCCGGGACTCGATTCTACTGTTACGACGCTACCTATATGTAAAGGAATATTGTTTACATTTTTAAAAAACGATTTTCTGTCATTTTTAAATCTAACTTCTACAAAATCACATCGGTTCGGTACGGGATTGTTGATGTTAGAAAGCCAGTCAAAAACACTTAATTTATAACTATTACCACAGGTATTTACATTTTCACAGCCATTCGCGGTCTTCTTGGGTCCGCAAGAATGTGCAGAATCGCCGGATGTTTTACATCCACAACTCATATATTGATATATTTAATTTGCAAATTTATGATTTTTATCTTAATGAGGTCTAAAATAATCAAATATTCGGGAACCGTGATGTTTAATGTTAAACGAATTGCAAGCCGGATAATTTTGCATCAATTAAATAGCTAGTAGTGATTGTTTTAGGTTTTACGGGAATCAGTTGTTATTTTAAACATAATTTTCTTTTAAGATAATGTTTAAAATTTTATGATTTATTAACAGGTGTAACCAAAATAATTTTATATTTGGTTTATATAAAAATAGTCTATGAAAAAAATATTAGTATCAACTGCATTATTGGCAGGTGTTCTATCTTATGCAGGAGGCTTCAGGGTTTCTTTGCAGGGGGTAAAACAATTGGCCATGGCACATACCAGTGCGCATGCTGAAGATGCAAGTGTAACGTTCTTCAACCCTGCGGGTATGTCCTTCATTCCTTCAAAGCTGAGTATTGTGGCAGGAGGATTCGGAGCAAGCAACAAAGTAACGTTCCAGAACGTAAACACTTTACAGAGTACGGAAACAGATAATCCGATAGGGACGCCACTTTATGCCGCAATCGCCTATAAGCCGATAGAAAAGTTATCGGTAGGTTTCAGTTTCTCCACTCCTTTCGGAAGCACCATCGAGTGGCCGAGCGACTGGGAAGGCAAAGAAATGGTTCAGAGACTCGAGCTTAAAAGCTTCTACTTCCAGCCGATGGTTTCTTATAAATTTAATGACTGGCTGGCTTTCGGGGCAAGCTACATTTATGCAAGAGGAAGTGTAAACTGGGATAGAGCAGTAACACAGTTCGGCGGACAGCTTAACCTTGACAGTAAAGCCAGCGGACACGGATACGGCTTCGGTTTCTATTTCAGACCTGATCCTAAACTCGATGTAAGTGTGGCATACCGTTCACCGGTTGACATGAAGGCTAAAGACGGAACGGCAACGTTTAAATTCCCTTCTACTTCCATTTACCCTTTGCTGGGCTTGGATACTTCAGGCAAAGACGGCTTTACGGCAACTTTACCATTGGTTGAAGAGTATACCATCGGTTTAACCTATAAAGTAACTCCGAAATGGTTGGTATCAGCAGATTTCAATTATCACGGATGGTCCCGATATACCCAGCTGACCCTGGATTTTGCCAATGCACCTGTTGGAAACCAGGCAGATCCTACCGTTTCCGTTTCTCCTAAGAATTTCAGAAATTCCAAAACCTTCAGATTAGGGACGCAGTATGCATTCACGAACATGATCTACGGACGTTTGGGGGCTTATTACGATGAGTCGCCTTATTCTGACGAACACTTTATCCCGGAAACACCTTCCTTTAATACCTATGTAGTAACCGGAGGGGTTGGGTTCAAGCTGAAACAGTTCGGTATTGATGTGGCCGGAGGATATGCCATGCCACAGGCAAGAAATGTAAATAACAAAAACCTTGGCTTCTTCGGGCAGGCTAAAGCAACTGCATTCTATTTAGGCCTTGGTTTATCTTACAATCCATTTTAATTGAAGACTATGAAAAAAATTATAATTTCTACATTCGCTATTACCGCCCTGCTTTTTACAACAGGCTGCGAAGATGAATTTGACAACGATGTAAACGATGTGGTAGTAACTTCCGGAGAAGCTAATTTCAAAACCTACATAGCTTTAGGAAATTCCCTAACGTCAGGCTATAGAGATGGTGCTCTTTACCAGGATGGACAAAATGAATCATATCCTTCGATGATTGCTGCACAGATGAAACTTGCAGGCGGGGGAGATTTTAAACAGCCTTTAATGCCAAATAATATCGGCGGGTTTACAGGCCTTCCGGGGTTTGGAGGCAAGCTTACTCTTCAATTGGTCAACGGAAGTTTAACACCTGTTCCAAGTGCTGCAGGAGGAGCTTTGGACAATGTGTCTTCAGGAAGGCCTTATCAAAATATGGGAGTGCCGGGAGCTAAATCATATCATTTGGTAGCCTCCGGCTATGGTAGCCTGGCCGGTCTTGCCACCGGAACCGCCAATCCTTATTTTGTAAGATTTGCTTCATCGTCCACTACTTCGGTTTTGGCAGATGCAATGGCCCAGAACCCTACTTTCTTTTCGCTTTGGATAGGAAGCAATGATGTGTTGTTTTATGCAATTAACGGCGGAACAAATTCCCAGACTGCAGGAGGCGTAACTACCTATACGGCGGCGACTGTGCAGACGGGAACAGGGGCAAGCCCTGCAACGTACAGGTCTAACGATATCTCAGATCCGAATGTTGTGGCAGGTTCCATTAAAGCTGTTTTGGATGGTCTTAAAAGTGTAGGTGCTACAAAAGGTGTAATTGCCAATGTTCCTTATGTAACTTCAATTCCGTACTTTACCACAGTTCCTTATAATCCTCTTACTCCTGCCGTATTGGGTTCAAATATAAATACGCTGAATACAAGCTTGTATGGCCCATTGAAGCAGGCACTTACGGCCTTCGGAGCCGGGGATAGAATCAATCTTCTGTCTTCTACCTCTGCCAATCCTGTTCTGATTAAAGACAACTCGCTGACCGATCTTTCAGCTCAGCTGACCCTTGCTTTAACGCCTTCTTTAGGAGTCGCTACTGCCACTGTTTTCGGGCAGATCTATGGGCAGGCAAGGCAGGCAACGGCGGACGACTATCTTCTTCTTACAACAAGCTCTGTTATCGGAACTACGGCTCCGGGCGTGCCATCACCTGTAAATATTTACGGGATCTCTTATCCATTACAAAACCAGCATGTTTTAACAAGAACAGAAGCCGGCTACGTAAAAGCGGCAACAGATGCTTATAATACTTCCATCAGGGCATTTGCTGATACATATGGCTTAGCATTTATGGATTCTAATGCCAAGATGGTAGAGCTTAACGGCAAGTCAGGAATCACTTTTGACGGTGTAAAATATACTGCTAAATTTGTAAGTGGGGGCGCTTTCTCGCTAGATGGTATTCACCTTACCGGACGAGGATACGCTATTATTGCCAATGAATTTATCAAGACAATTAATGATAAGTACAAATCTACTTTACCACAGGTAGACCCTAACAAATATTCAGGAGTAAAATTCCCTTAATAACAGGTAAAATAAAAACTTAGAAGCCACAGGAGTAATTCTTGTGGTTTTTTTTTAAATTTGCAAAATCTTTAAAAAGTAAAAATGGCCGATCAGTTAAGTTATCTATTTTGTACAAGGACCAGCAGGGACTTGGCAGAAAAAATTGCCCAACATTATGGGAAGGAACTAGGAAAAATCAACTTTCAGACGTTCAGCGACGGAGAATTTGAGCCGGTGCTGGATGAATCCGTAAGAGGAGGAAGGGTTTTCCTAATCGCATCTACATTCCCGCCGGCAGACAATTTATTGGAGCTTCTTCTAATAATTGATGCTGCAAAAAGAGCTTCTGCCAAAAGCATCACGGTGGTACTTCCTTATTTCGGACTTGCAAGACAGGACAGAAAAGACAAGCCAAGAGCGCCAATCGGTGCCAAATTGGTTGCCAACCTTTTAACGGCAGCAGGCGCTACAAGAATCATGACGATGGATCTTCACGCAGACCAGATCCAAGGATTCTTTGAAATTCCGGTAGATCACTTATATGCATCTACTATTTTCGTAGACTATATCAGAGACCTGAACCTGGAAAATCTTACCATTGCTTCTCCGGACATGGGTGGGGCGAAAAGAGCGAAAAACTATGCCGGCCACCTGGGTGCGGATGTAGTAATTGCTTACAAGGAAAGAAAGAAAGCAAACGTTGTAGAAGAAATGTTCCTGATCGGGGACGTTGTCGGAAAGAACGTAATTCTGATCGATGACATGATCGATACGGCAGGAACCCTTTGCAAGGCAGCAGATATCCTGATGGAAAAAGGCGCAAAATCCGTACGGGCAATGGCCACACACGGGGTACTTTCCGGAAAGGCTTATGATAATATTGAAAACTCAAAATTGCTGGAAGTTATTGTAACTGACTCAATTCCTGTGAAAAATAATTTGTCATCTAAAATAAAAGTGCTATCTTGCGCCCCATTATTTGCGGACGTAATGAAGATGGTTCACGAGCACCAGTCAATTAGCAGCAAGTTTGTTATTTAATTGATTGCGAGAGGTTTGCAAATTTAATTTTGAAACAATTTTTTAAATTTTTATAAATGAAATCTATTACAATTCAAGGTACAAAAAGAGAAAGCGTGGGCAAAAAGTCTACAAAAGCTTTACGTGATGCTGAATTAGTTCCTTGTGTTGTTTACGGAGGTGGAGCTCCTTTGAACTTCTCTGCTACAGAGAAATCTTTCAAAGGGTTGGTATACACTCCTGAAGCACACACGGTATCTATTGAGGTTGATGGTCAAACTATTCCGGCTGTTCTTCAGGATATTCAGTTTCACCCGATTACAGACAAAATCCTTCACGCGGATTTCTATCAGTTAGCGGAAGACAAGCCGGTAATTATGGAAGTTCCTGTAAGAATTACAGGTCGTTCTAAAGGTGTTGTAGCTGGTGGTGTTCTTCGTCAGTCTTTCAGAAAGCTGAAAGTAAAAGCTATCCCTGCAAACTTACCGGATGAGATCGTTGTTGACGTTACGCCGTTAAGAATCGGTAACAAACTTTATGTAGGAGGAATCAAGACGGAAGGATATTCTTTCATGCACCCGGACAACGCAGTAGTAGTTGCTGTTAAGATGTCTAGAAATGCAATGAAAGGAGGTGCAGCAGCAATGGACGATGAGGATGAAGAAGAAGTTGCAGCAGAAGAAGGAGCGGCTCCGGCAGCTGAAGAAACAACTGCAGCAGAATAAGAATTTCTTATCTAGAAATATGGAACCTGTCAATTTATTGGCAGGTTTTTTTATGTTTAAAAAAGAAGGATTTAAATCTCTGTACCTTTTATAAGCAGAAAGTTTATGCTTAGCCTATCAAATAGTTATGTGAACCTGGTATTGATTGGAAAAACTTCCAACCTCCAGCCTCCCACTTCCAGCATCAATGTCAAACGATTTACATTGAATTCATTGAATCTTTCTATTGGTTTACAGGGTATTGCTAACAACCGTCAGTTTCCTTTTGGAAAAAAAGCCGTAAATTTGAAGAGTTCTAAATAAGGACGGTTTAATTTAAAATTTAATAAATGTTTGACATTCAGGAAATCAGAAGTCAGTTTTCTATATTAGATCAGAAGGTGAACGGTAAACCCTTGGTTTATCTGGACAATGCAGCGACCTCCCAGAAACCGGATTCGGTGCTGAAGGTTTGGGAAGCTTATTATAAAGAGCTTAATGCGAACGTACACCGGGGAATCCATACCTTAAGCCAGCTTGCAACGGAAGAAATGGAGCTCTCTAGAAGGAAAATTCAGAAGTTCATCAATGCAAAGCACGATTTTGAAGTCATCTTTACCAAAGGAACCACCGAAGGGCTGAACCTTATCTCGTATATTTTAACCCAGAAATTAAAAAAAGATGATGAGATCATCATCTCTTATCTGGAACACCATTCCAATATTGTTCCGTGGCAATTGCTTTGCGAAAGAACAGGAGCTAAATTGAAAGTCATCCCGATGGATGAAAACGGGATCCTTCAGCTGGACGTTTTCGATACTTTATTAAATGAAAGGACGAAGATTGTTTCCATGAACCAGGTTTCCAATGCATTAGGTGTAATCAATCCGGTGGAAGAAATTATTGCAAGAACCAGGAAGAATACCAATGCTTATATCGTAATCGACGGTGCGCAGTCGGTGCCGCATTTTACCATTGATGTGCAGGCAATGGACTGTGATTTCTTCGTATTCTCCGGCCACAAAATGTATGCGCCGATGGGAACGGGAATCCTGTATGGAAAACAGGAGATACTGGAAGACCTGCCGCCATTCCACGGAGGTGGGGAAATGATCGCTACCTGTTCTTTTGAAGAAACTACCTATGCCGGACTGCCGTTTAAATACGAAGCGGGAACCCCTAATGTCGGTGGAAATATTGCCTTGGGTGCCGCAGTGGATTTCATCCTGAAAACAGGACATGAAAACATCAGAACCCATGAAAATGCCTTGCTCGAATATGCGCAGAGGCAGCTTCTGGAGCTTGAAGGCTTAAAAGTATATGGCGAAAAGGCACAACGGACAGGCGTGGTTTCATTTAACCTGGAAGGGGTAGGTATCGCTTCGGATGTAGGAATGATCCTGGATAAGTTGGGAGTTGCGGTAAGAACAGGCCACCACTGTACACAGCCGATCATGAGCTTCTTTAATATTGCCGGAACGGTACGCGCAAGTTTTGCCGTTTATAATACCTTTAATGAAATTGATATCTTGGTAGAAGGAGTGAAAAAAGCGCAAAAGATGCTTAGCTGATATTCACATTACATAATATATCAACGGCCGGGAATTTTTCCGGCCGTTTTTGTTTAAGTAATTTTTAAAATATTAATTTACAGTTGATTATTCTATTTTTGTAATTCGGGAAAAATAAAATATATAGTTAAAAGATAAAATTTTTTTTAATCCTGTAACCTTTTTGGTTTTTATCTGTCTTACTAATAGAAACAAAATAATTATGAAGCTTCTGTTTGGAAATAAAAAAGATGATTTGCTGAACCGCCTGAAAAGGCAGGAGCCGGCAGCGCAGAAAATTTTTTATGATCAGAATGTAAAAAAGTTCCTGAGCATCAGCAGAAGCTATATTACCGATCTGTACCAGGCAGAAGATTGCGTGATCAAAGCATTCTGCAAGATCTTTAAAAATATGGAAAGCTTCAGGAATGAAGGAAGCTTCGATGGATGGGCAAGAAGAATTGTCGTGAACGAGTGTCTCAATTTTATCAAAAGCCACAAAACGGTTTTTTATCTGGACGACATCAACCCGTCTTACCTTGAAGAAGCTTATGAAGATGATCCGGTTTTTAACTTTAACGCACAGGAACTGCTGGACCAGCTTCCGGATGCTTACCGGATGGTTTTCAACCTGTATGTGTTTGAAGACTATTCGCACCAGGAAATTGCCGAGGCTCTTCAGATTTCCACAGCCGTAAGCAAAACCCAGCTCTTCAGGGCAAAAGACAAGATGAGAAAAATTTATTTCCAACAACAAAAAGCACTGCAAAATGAAAATTATTAAAAACAATATAGAACAACAGATCAGGAAACAGATCGAAGAACGGGAAATTACCCCTTCAAGAGATTTGTGGTCTGAAATTGAAAGCCAGTCTGTTGTAAAATCCCCCAAGCCTTTATTCAATTGGTTTTTGGTCGCAGCCTGTCTTATCTTAACATTTAGTTTAGGAGCTTTGTTCTTCTTTAGCCGGGAAAACAAGCAGGCAGAATTACCGGGAACCATTGTTAAGATAATCGAACCTTCAATTGAGAATCCTGTAGAGCGTGTTGCTCACGAACAGCATACAGCAGCCGCTAAAGATCATCAGGAGAAGACAATGGCAGAAAATAAAGAAAGTGATCTGCAGAAACAGGAATCACCAGCTTTTGCCCAACAGGATGAACTGCCTGCTATAAAACAGCATCCGGCACAGATCATTTCGGATATTTCGCCTATCCAGACGGGAAAAGTTATTGCACAGGCAGATTCTTCCAAGGCAGAAGTGAGGAAGAAAAGATATGTGGATCCGGCCACCCTGCTTTTTTCGGTAGAGCATAAAGATGTGATCGAGAAAACCAAAGGGAAAAGCAACGTTGCTACAATCGATCTGAACTGAAACCAATAAGACTATTTAACAATTAAAAACTATCATATGATCAAGAAATTTATCATGATGGGCTTCCTGTGCCTTGTGTTAGCATCGGTACATGCCCAGAAAAAACCGGTCCTGAATCTTCAGCCCAAAGAAGACATTGAGGTAAGTCCGATTGTAAAAGAAAAAGTGGATGAATACGCAAAAAAAATCGATGCGATCATCCAGGAAGAGAAAAATCTGATGGAAGCGGAATTGTTTGAGCTCAAAGCAAAAAACCTGAATAAAGAAGAATTCGATAAGCGGAAGGCGGAAGTTGCCAGCCGGTATGCGGAACAAATAGATCAGCGGATTGAAGCGTTGGGATTCGATATGGATGCCGTTATCCAGAAGCAGGTGCGCTATTCCCTCCTTAATTCCGATATCACTTCCAATGAAGAGTTGAAACAGAAGTTGTTGAAAAAATTTAGGCCGACAAAAGATCTCTCTCCTTATGTTTCTTACGGAATTATGAATCTTACAAACGATAAACCGGATAATGCCCTGGATACTCATTTACGGTATGCCGGAAACTTTGAATTCGGTTTAAAATTCAATTACCAGTTTGGCAGGACAAGTCCCTGGGGATTGATCTCCGGAATCGAGTTTTCCTGGAGAACACTGATCATCGGAAACAATATGTTTGTAAACAAAGATGCCAATTCCAACGTATACCTGGCAAATTACGATAAAGGATTAAGCAAAAGCAAGCTGAGAACAGGCTACATCATCGTTCCGCTGGGATTGCAGTATAACTTTTCCAAGCTGAAGACTGCCGGAATGGATGTTCAGTACATGGATTATTCCGAAGGATTCAGAGTAGGAGCCCACGTCTATGGAGGGGTAAAAATGTCGACCAACAATATCATCAAAGGGGAGGGAATCAGCGACAGAATCCGGGATAATTATCAGGTAAGCCCTTTCATTTACGGAGGACAGTTCACGGTTTCGTATAATGATTTCAGCTTATTTGTGAAGAAGGATTTCGGAAATTTATTTAGAAACGGCAACTTCCAAAATGATAAGGCACTCATTTTCGGAGTAGCACTCTGGTGGTAGATACACCTGATTATTCATATTTAAATGATAAACGCCGGAAAAATATTCCCGGCGTTTTTTGCAATATGAATTATTTAAATTTAATTTCGATTATTTCAGGCTTCCCACCATATCTTCAGGCTTCACCCATTCGTCGAACTGTTCGGCGGTTAAAAGACCGAGTTTTACAGCTTCTTCTTTTAACGTAGTTCCGTTCTTGTGGGCGGTTTTTGCAATTTTGGCTGCATTTTCATATCCAATATGGGTGTTAAGGGCAGTAACCAGCATCAGCGATTTGTCGACCAGTTCTTTAATCCTTTCCTGATTCGGCTCAATCCCTTCGGCGCAATGGTCGTTGAATGAGATGCAAGCATCCGCGATCAGCTGAGCCGACTGCAGGAAATTGTAGGCCATAACCGGTTTGAAAACATTCAGCTCATAATTTCCCTGGGTTCCGGCAAATGAAATCGTTGTGTCGTTTCCTAGTACCTGAGCGCATACCATCGTCATCGCTTCATTCTGGGTAGGATTTACTTTTCCAGGCATGATGGAAGACCCCGGCTCGTTCTCCGGAATATAAATTTCCCCAATCCCTGAACGCGGTCCCGAAGCCAGCAAACGGATATCCTGAGCAATCTTGAACAGGGAAACCGCCAGCTGTTTTAAAGCTCCATGAGATTCCACGATGGCGTCATGGGCAGCCAGTGCTTCAAATTTATTTTCTGCCGTTACAAAAGGAAGCCCGGTAAACTCTGAAATGTACTCCGCTACCTTTACGTCGTAGCCCTGCGGTGTATTTAAGCCCGTTCCTACTGCCGTTCCGCCCAATGCCAGCTCGGAAAGATGAGGTAAGGTATTCTTTAACGCCTTAATCCCATAGTTCAACTGGGCTACATATCCGGAAAATTCCTGTCCTAAAGTCAGTGGAGTGGCATCCATCAAATGCGTTCTTCCTATTTTAACGATATCTTTAAAAGCTTCTGATTTCTGAGCCAGTGTATCGCGTAATTTTTCAACGGCAGGAAGCGTTGCTTCTACTACTTTTTTATAAGCGGCAATGTGCATCGCGGTAGGATAAGTATCATTGGAAGACTGTGATTTATTAACATCATCATTCGGATGAACTTGTGCCTTTTCTCCCAGTGTACCGCCGTTGTTTACATGCGACCGGTTGGAAATTACTTCGTTAACGTTCATATTGGATTGGGTTCCGGAGCCGGTCTGCCAGATCACGAGCGGGAACTGATCATTCAGTTTTCCTTCCAGGATCTCATCACAGACGTTGGCAATCATGTCTCTTTTTTCAGCAGGCAGGACACCCAGATCCGTGTTGGTAAAAGCAGCGGCCTTTTTTAAATAAGCAAAAGCTTCAATGATTTCATGAGGCATCGAGCCTTCAGGACCGATTTTGAAATTGTTTCTGGAACGTTCGGTCTGAGCACCCCAAAATTTGTCGGCAGGAACCTGCACTTCACCCATGGTGTCTTTTTCTATTCTGTAATTCATTGTGATGGAAATTTTAATTTAACCACAAAAGGCACAAAAGATTCAGTTTAAATTTTAAAATTGATTCTTAAAAATCGGTAAAGTTCTCAAAAGTGGAAATCAAAGATTTTCACTGATTTGCTCTTCTATTTTTAAAGGTTTTTAACTTAAACTTATGTAGCTAATGTGTCCAAAAACTTTTGTGACTGTTGTGGTTTAAAAAGTTTTCCTAAAGTTAATCATTGCCTGAAACATTCGCAATTTATAATCATTATAAATATCGGTCTAAGTCACTGATTTTGCTCATGCTTTTTTCGCGATGTTTTATTTTTGCAGCCAAAGAAAAGAGAATGGAATTTAGATATCAGGATCCGTATCCGATTCAGAAAGATGATACGGTGTACAAGAAACTTACCTCAGCGTATGTAAAAGTGGAGCAGCTGGGAGACCGCGAGATTTTAACCATTGATCCGAAAGGGCTGGAATTACTGGCGGAAGAGGCTATGGCAGACGTTTCCTTCATGCTCCGTTCTTCACACCTGGAAAGCCTGAAAAGAATTATTGATGATCCTGAAGCAACGGATAACGACCGTTTTGTCGCCTACAACCTGTTACAGAACGCTGCGGTGGCGGCAGAAGGAGCTTTACCTTCCTGCCAGGATACCGGAACAGCCATTGTGATGGGAAAAAAGGGGGAGAATGTGTACACCGGAGTGGATGACGGAGAATATCTGAGCAAAGGAATCTACAATACGTATCAGAAAAGAAATTTAAGATATTCACAGGTGGTGCCTTTAACGATGTTCGATGAAAAGAATTCCGGTTCCAATCTTCCGGCGCAGATCGACATCTATGCAAAAAAAGGGGATTATTACGAATTCCTGTTCTTGACGAAAGGAGGCGGTTCGGCCAACAAGACGTTCCTGTATCAGAAGACGAAATCCTTATTGAACGAAAAATCCCTGGAAGAATTCATCAAAGAAAAAATTTCAGATCTGGGAACTGCGGCCTGCCCGCCTTACCACCTGGCTTTGGTGATCGGGGGGACTTCTGCTGAGGCCAACCTGGCTGCCGTGAAAAAAGCATCCGCGAAATATTATGATAACCTTCCGACGGAAGGAAATGAAGCAGGACAGGCTTTCAGAGACCTGGAATGGGAGGCAAAAGTGCAGAAGATCTGCCAGGAAAGTGCTATCGGGGCACAATTCGGAGGGAAATACCTGACGCACGACGTGAGGGTTATCAGGCTTCCGCGCCATGCCGCTTCATGTCCGGTTGGAATGGGTGTTTCCTGTTCAGCGGACCGGAACATCAAAGGAAAAATTACCCGAGACGGTATTTTCCTGGAGCAGCTGGAAGTAGATCCGAAAAGATTTTTACCGGCAACGCCGCCACACCTCGAAGAAGCTGTTGAGATCGATCTGAACAAACCGATGCCGGAAATTTTAGCCGAACTTTCAAAATACCCGATCAAAACAAGATTAAAATTAAATGGAACGCTGATCGTAGCAAGAGATATTGCCCACGCAAAGATCAAGGAGATCCTCGACAGCGGACAGCCGATGCCGGAATATTTCAAAAACCACCCGATCTATTATGCAGGGCCGGCAAAAACACCGGAAGGAATGGCTTCAGGAAGCTTTGGTCCTACTACCGCAGGAAGAATGGATGTGTATGTAGACGAATTCCAAAGCCACGGCGGAAGCATGATCATGCTGGCTAAAGGGAACAGAAGCAAGGACGTTACCAATGCCTGTGGAAAATATGGAGGTTTTTATCTAGGATCCATCGGAGGGCCGGCTGCGATCTTAGCGAAAGACAATATCCTTTCCGTTGAGGTGGTAGATTTCCCTGAATTGGGGATGGAAGCGGTACGGAAGATCGAAGTGAAAGATTTCCCGGCGTTCATTATTACCGATGATAAAGGGAATGATTTCTTTGCAGATCTCGCTCACTAAAAGACAATCTATAAAACAAATACTACTTTGTATTGCATGGTACTTTTTTAAAAGCTACTTTTGCAATACAAATTAGTATCATGAAAAAAACATTTCTCGCTTTACTGCTAAGCATTGCTCTTATTAATTTATCATTTGCTCAGCTTACTCAAAAGATTGACAGCATTATACAAACCGGATTTAAGGATCCAAATGCTCCTGGCGGAGCCTTTCTGGTTTCAAGAAAAGGTAATATTATTTATGAAAAAGCTTTTGGAAAAGCCAATCTTGAATTGAATGTCGACATGACTACCGATAATGTTTTTCAGATCGGTTCCATGACCAAGCAGTTTACGGCAGTTTCAATTCTCATTCTGGAAGCACAGGGAAAGCTGAAGGTAAGTGATCCTGTTTCCAAATATATTCCGGATTATCCCTCGGGGAACTCTATTACAATTCATCATCTTTTAACGCATACTTCGGGTATTAAGGATTTCACCAAAATGAAAGCCCTTCCGGAAATTGCCCAGAAAGAAATGTCTCCAAAAATGATGGTGGACTTTTTTAAAAATGAGCCGGTAGATTTTCAACCCGGGGAGAAATTCGACTATAATAATTCCGGTTATATATTGCTGGGATACCTGATCGAACTGGTTTCCGGTGAAAAATATGAAGATTTCATTAAGAAAAACATCTTTGACAAAGCAGCAATGCACCATTCTTTTTATGCGAGTGACCGGAAAATTATTAAGAACAGGGCCTATGGCTATCATGAAAAAAGCGATGGCTTTGTCAATAAAACAGTCATTAGCTTCAGTGTTCCGTTTGCGTCCGGTTCGCTGATGTCTACCGTGGAAGATATGCTGAAGTGGCAGAAAGCCATCAACAGCAATCTTATCCTGGATGCGGCCCATACCCGAAAAGCATTTACAAAATATAAGCTCAACAGCGGTAAGGAATTTTCCTACGGCTACGGATGGCATCTGAAAGACATTAATGGAGTACCCGACAGGGAGCACGGAGGAAGTGTTTTCGGATTCAAATCTATGGCGGTCTATATCCCGGAAAAAGACATCTATGTTGTAGGATTCAGCAATTGCGACTGCCATTCCCCAACCCAGATCATAAAAGATATGGCAGGGCTTGTCGTAAAGAACACGCAATAACGGAACAGTATTCGCTCCTGATTAGTTTAAAATCAAAATAAATAATAAAATAGGATGTGTATATTTTGTGTAAAAAAATAAAAAGTCCTATTTTTGCCTAAAATCTTTAAGAAAAATGATAACGATTTTATCAGCATTTTGGCCGTTTTATCAGTTCCTTTGGACCGTATTTTTCATCATTATGTTCCTTGTAGGGTTCTGGTGTATTTTCATGTTCTTCGGATTTGTTATCCCGTTATGGTTAACGGAAGGTTTGAAAGAATACTTCGGAAAAGTAAAGCCGTTCAACCCTGAAGACATCAGAAGCAAAATGGTGTATGAGCAGGAAGGTGTAGAGGTAATTTACAATGAGCCTAAAGGTCATGGCCCGTTTATTCATGATCATGGTCATGACAGCCACGAAAAAGGACATCATTAATTGATTGTCATTGCTTTTTCACCTGAATTCTGAAAAAGCAATATCAAAGCAAAACAACATATATTAAAACCACTTATTTTTAAGTGGTTTTTTTTAATTAATAAACTACATGAAATCAACAGGATTACCTGATTTTAGATAACTTAAAAAGTAAATAAACTGAAAAGCAGGAGGATGATCATAAATTTCTAAATAAAGTTTACCTTTAAAAAAAGTAACAAGATTGTTTAATAGGTAAGACTATTAATAATACATTTATCAACTGAACTTCGAACATCCAGCTTCCCTCTTCCAGCCTTTTTAACCTGGTCTCTGCAAAACTACTCCGTCCTGAGCTTTTCCGGTGAAACGCCGAATTTTTTCTTGAAAGCCCGGGTAAAGTTCTGAACATATTCATACCCGCATTCTATGGCGATTTCTTTGATCATCATTTCTTTATCAACAATCAGCTTTTTAGCTTTCAGCATTCTCAGTTCTGCCATGTAATTGCTGACGGTAATATGGTATTGCGCTTTAAATTCTTTCCGGATCTTGTTCTGGTTGATGCCGATCAGCCTCCCGATCTCTTCGACTTTTATATTTCTATGGTAATTTTCATCGACAAACTTTTTAATCAACGAAGGAGTTTGGGGAGTTTCTTCCATTGTATTTCTTTCGCTGAACTGTTCGAAGATCAGCAGCAGCAGTTTGATAATTTTAGCCTCGACAAATAATTTCTGCAAAACTCCTTTTTTGGAGTAGCTGATGATCTCCTTTAAGATCATGTGCATTTCAACCGTCATGAAGGGTGGGGTATGTTTATACAGGAAGATATAATTATTTCCGGTCATATTTTCCAGGATGTCTGCATTTTCTTTGTTGGATTCCGGATTGATGAGATTTGAAATATAATCGTAGTTGATCTGAATCTGAAGATATTTCAAAGCTTTATCATTTTCTGACCATAATTCTGCTGTACTTTCTTTAGATGAATAGTGCAGGATATACTGGTTTTTTTTAAATAAAAATTTTTTTCCGCAGTCTTCAGCATTAAGATAAATATTTTCACTGAGAAAAAACAGGAGGTTGAAGCTCTTGCTGCCTTCTGTCATATCGACTTTAGAAAACATACCCGAATACAATTCTTCCTTCAGAAAAATTTTAATGGTTTCGGAACTGAATAATAGTCCTTTAGCAGAAAGATTCTTCATATAAACAGAAATACACAATGTTGTTTAGTATAATATCAGCCTCTGGTAACAAAAAGTTTGATAATGATAACTTTAGCTTTAATAGGGGTAATATTTTTGCACAAAACTAATTATAATTTAGAATAAATAAAAATAATTATATGCTTAAAAATTTAAATTTTTCTTTTACTAAAATTTGCTGCCGTATAATATTGTTACCTATTGTAGCGAGTAGCTTTGCGAATGCCCAACAATCGGCATGTACAATTGTTCCGGTTGTAGTAAACGGTTTTAATGCCGATGTGGTGGCAGAAGGAACCGGAGGTAATGCAGTTGATAAAACAACACATACGGTCGATGCATTCTACACTTTCTATTCAAAGGATTTTGTTCCGACCAATCCGCATTCTTCCGGAGCAAGTGCAATGGCTTATGGAGGCGGACTACCTACCAATGGGACTTTGACAGCGTCATCACTAAGCGGTTTAGTTTTTCAGATGGCAAATTATTCCGCTAATAATGCTCTGATTTTAAGAAATAATCTAACAAATACAGGTTCACTTACTTTTACCAATCCTAAAAAAGCAGAAAAAATATATGTTGCGGCGGTAAGAGGAGAAGGAGGTTCTGGTACCTCAGACAATCACAATGTTACTGCAACAATCCATTTTGCAGACGGAACAGCGCAAAGTACTGTTTTCCAGGCGACGGCTTGGTGGTTCGATAGTAATGCGCCTTCAAATATAGTTATTGCCGGAACAGGAGAAATTTCAAGGAATACGGCAACAACAGGATGGGCTCCAAGAAATGAGTTTCGAGGGTTAACACAGGCCAGTCTGTATTATAATGTATTGACCATTGATGCTGCTAATCAAAATAAAGGTAATTATATACAATTATGCACTGGCTGTTTTTCCAGGTTATAATGTATTTGTTTAAAATTTTATTTTGTTTTTCAGTTTGTTACTAGGAGATTTTAATCTCAAAATCAATCCTTTTGTAGATCTTATCTGTTCTTTATAAATTTGTTAAAAATATTAAAATGGAAAATAATAAGGAAGATTTAAACAAAGTTGTTATAGAAATTTTAAAACTATTAAATGGCAGATCAAGATATGATAATATAGCGATATTGGAACGAATTACTGAGACAGTTAATAAATCCTCGGTTTTAGCTTGTGTGTTCAAGTAATTTTTTGAACTCACTCAAAGTTTTTTTGATAGTAATCAACTTACCATTACCCATAAAAATATTAAGTAAAACCTTCCCATCATTATCTAAAAGTTTTTGTTCATGACAGTGGCTAATGTTTGATGGGTTTACATGGTATTTATTACCATCGATATCTATTAGTTCGATAAAATTTGCCATAATCAAAATTTTCACTAAGATAACAAATTTATTTATAGGTAAATGCGGTTTTCCGTAAAATTAAGATCCTTGGCTTTGGTTAAGGATTTTTTACTATATTTGATATGCTCTTTATTAAAGCATCACCCTATAGAAGCTGTCTTTTTATTAGATGGCTTCTTTTATTTTATATTCTTATTCAATGTTTTTTCCATCACATAGTCTAATTCCACTTTATATCTTAAATATTCTGTGGAAATATGAGGTACAGTATTGATGATGGTAATTCCTTTGCTCTTCACAAATATATCGGTTGTTTTGTCCTTAATATCTGCAACATTGAAGAAGTACCTACCATCTTGTTCTATGTACCTTATTTCTCTCTTTATTAAATCTTGTTCTAACATTATTTTGCTATTAAAGCTTTGTAACTAGTTCTGACATTTGAATTATTTAACAAATATCTAAATTTTTCTCTATCTAAAGTGCTTCTAAGATTAAATCTGTAGACAAATTCATCAACATATTTTTGAAGGTGTTTTTTAGAAACATGATTATATATTCCATTTACGGAGTTTTTAAATATTCTCCAACTCCCTTCAATATTATTTGTATGTATATTGTTGTCATATAAGCTTACATATTCTTTCTTAGAATGGTCTATAACATTATGGTTATAATGCTTTTCTAATCCTTTATAAGCCCACCACTCATCACTTATTATTGTTTGAGTTTCGATTTTTACATATTTATAGATATACGGTTGAATCGTTTTTCTCCTTGTATTATCTACTACATATGCATTAATCTTACTGGTACTATAAACTACCTTTTCTTTTACAGTTTTGTTAGGAATTACTTTATGTGGTCTTTCAACTATCTCACTTGTGCCCCTTTGTAATACTCCTGCAACTACATCTTTATCTTTAAAAGATCTACCTTGTGATTGCGCTACTTTTTTGTCTTTGTGGCGATTTTTGTTCTTACCTCCAACAAAAGTCTCATCACATTCAACAATGCCATCTAACTCGCTACCATTTTCAATACCGAAACATGCTCTAATTCTATGAGACATAAACCAAGCAGTCTTTTGTGTAACGCCTATATCTTTTGATAACTGTATAGAACTAATCCCTTTTTTATTAATTGTTAAAAGCCAGATTGCTAAAAACCATTTTTGCAGACTTATGTTTGTATTTTCAAACATAGATCCGGTTTTTACATTAAACCGTTTACCTGAATTCTTGCACTTATATTGATTGTTTTTACATTTATAAACTTTGGAACTAGCATCGTAGGGACTAACAACAATACCACTCCATTTCAAGTCTTCTAAATACTCAATACAAGTTTGCTCCGTTGAGAAAACCTGCATCATTTCAAATACTGAGTTAAACTTTTCGGTAAACATTTTGCTTTCTTTTTTATCCTTAAACATAGTCAAATACCACACCAAACCATTGATAATGATGTGGTAAATCGACTACATTTTTCCTCTGCTTTTACAAAGCTAAGGTGGAATTAAGCGATATGCAAAAGGGTTGATTTTCATATTAAAGTACATCTTGAATTATTTTGTTAACTGAATCATAAAGATAGTTGATAACGGCGTTAGTTTGATTAATTGATCTGTAGTCTATTCTTTGGCTATTTAAACTAGATATAACACTGTTGAACCTTCGTACAACTTCATTTTTATCCTCGTTACTCATATTAGACTCATAGATATCTCTTTTGATTTTCTTAACTGCATATCCTACAGTTTGTATGTTATCGTTATATCGATTCTGTAGAGTAGTTGCTGCACTCCCCAAAGGTGTAATATCAACCGGTACGGGATCTCGATACTGATATGGTCTACTATAAGCCGATTGCCCATAAATAAAACTCCCTAGTATTCCAAATACTGGTATTAATAGATATTTCTTCATAGTCTTATTGTTTATCATAATAAATAGGAGCACCACTTGTTGGATTTAACCACTGAATACGTGTACTGCTTATCTTCTTAAACTTGTACACTTGCGTTTGACTTCCAATTACCATGTTCACATCATAATTTTCGCTTGTAACTGTTTCAGTTGCTTTGCAAGTTCCTGCACTAGCATTATTATACTGATTGAAAGTAGTCTTATAACTAAGCTCAATAGAATTAGATACAAAAACTACATCGTCAGTTGAGAACCTAAAACCAATTAGAGAAGAACCCGAACCAGAAGTCCAAGTGCCTTGAATCCATGCTGGAGGATGAAAATACTGATTACTTGTAGGTGTTGTTTGGCCGATATTTGATGAATTTTCATCATCATTGCCACTACACGCAGTGAATAGCATTGAAACTAATGCCCATGTTAAAATTGCCTTTTTCATAGTGAATTTTGTAATCCACTCAAACCCAAAGTAGAAATGTTTGATTAATAAAAGAAGGCGTGGGTTTGTAACTAATAATCCTGTTCTGAGGTTCTGACAAAACCTGCCCCAATGATAAAATAGTAACATATACCCACACCCTATGGAGTGAGCTAGTTACTTTAATCGTGTAGGGGCTAGTTGGAAATTGTCAGATTTCAGAACCCAGATTAAAATAAGCTAACGCTTTCTGTTCGTAAAAATTTCTACAAATATACAAAATATCAAAGATTTATATGTATATTGGCAATACAAAACTTTTAATTATGGAACGTCAAATAAATGCAATTGTAAATAATACAGTTAAAATCGGAAATAATGTTGATAAGACATTAAACAATACAGCCTTAATTGGTCAAAATGTAGAACAGCTTCAAGCTCAAATAACTTCTCTTAAATCGGAAATAAGTAGGTTAACAGCAAATCAACAAGTAATGAATGAAAATTTGCTTAGAATTTTAGAGAGACTTCATTAAATATGAATGGGTTTAGAAATGTTTAACTCCATTTTATAAATGTTTTCATAATCTTTGAAAGGAGGAGTTATTATTACTAGATAACCCTTTTGATCCAATAATTCTACAGTCTTTTTTACTTCTTTTAGAAGAGATACTAATTTATTTTCTAAATTATTATTATATCTTTCTGTAAATATATGTATTGCATCATAAAGCATTTTTATAAACATATCTTTATCAGTATTACTTTCTACTCCTGATAATTGAGCTAAAATATTATGAATATAATTGGCTTGATTACTTGTGTTGTCTAATAATTCCTGGGTAGGCTTTAAAACCTTCTCAATATTTTGGTGTGTAAATAAATTTTCCATTCTTTAATTTATTGATTATTTTTTAGATACACCAAATTATTTTTGATTGGTGCATAATTGTATGTAATTACCAAAATAAAAATATCACTTCCATAGACTTTAATAAATCAGTAACATCTAATGCAGCGCATACGACCGCTATTCTTGCAGTAAGTATTTGTGAAACAGCGGCTACTACTCCGGTTTGCAACAATACGGAACCCGGAACGAATCCTGGAGATATTGGCTGTGTAACATTTAATTACCGAGGCCAGCCTGTGATTTACACTACAGTAAGAGGAGCGGATGGTAAGATCTGGTTACAGCAAAATCTTGGAAGTACAAAAATTGCAACTTCACTTACAGATTCTGAAGCTTATGGAGACTTATTTCAATGGGGAAGATGGGATGATGGTCATCAGTTGAGAAATTCCTCACTCTCCTCATCAGCCCCTTCTCCGAATAATCCTTCAGGCCTGAATGGTGGGAATGCAGCCTTCTATTCTGCAGGATACAATTCTTCATCAAATTTTTGGTCCGGAGGGACAACCTCTGATACATGGTCGGCTGCAAATTCTACTGCAGTGACGACAACCAATGGCGCCGATCCATGTAAAGCAATTGGCTCAGACTGGAGGCTTCCTACCATAAATGAAATTAACACCATACTGACTGCAGAAAATATTACTGAATTTAATTCTGCACTTTCAAGCCATCTAAAGCTGATTCCCGCAGGAATGAAAGACTACAACGGAATCTTCTCTCCGGGAACAAGGCTTTATCTTTGGTCTTCGTCATCTTCACCTAATACGGGATCGGGACAACATCTGTATGTAAGTCAATACTCTGCATTATCAAATAGCATAGGTAGGGATGCTGGGTTGTCTGTAAGATGTATTAAAGCCACAACAACAAGTTTGGCAACTGTTGATATTAAAAATAAGGTAATTGGAGTTTATCCGAATCCTACAAACGGAATTGTAACTATTAAAACAGATACACCTATTGAAACTGTGGCTGTGACTAATCTCGGTGGCCAGAGATTGAAAGCTAATTATTTCAACAATCAGATTAATTTACAAGAATTGCCAAATGGAGTTTATATTGTGGAATTCACCATGAAAAATGGACAAAAAATTCTACGAAAGGTTATTAAAAATTAATATCCATTTATATTGTTTGCAGGTGGCTATTTCATTTTGAAATAGCCACCTGATATTTTGCTTTGTAATCCTCATAAATGATATGATAACGAAAAGTTTGAAAATGATAAATCACCGTTTTTAATCCTGATTACTTTTGCAAAAAAAATAATTATAATTTAGAATAAATAAAAATAATATTACTCATGTTTGAAGGATTATATTTTACAATGCGAAAAATAGCTGTCGGTTTGGGGCTGTTGGTTGTCGCCGGAGATTACTCTTACGCCCAGCAATGGGAAAATATAGGAGGAGGATCTGTTATTTCTACAGGAGGTTCAAGTTTTAATAATTTATGTATCAGTGCAACGGGGAAGTACTTTATTTCTTATTATGATGTTGCAGCAGCAAAAGGTTCGGTACAGGTGTTCGATGGAAATGCATGGTCTTACGTGGGGGGTAGTCCCGGGATTACCAACAGTTATGCAACATTCAATTCCCTGTCATTGGCTCCTAACGGAAATATCTATTATACGAATCAGGGAACCGGACTGGAAGTTCGTGAATTTAACGGGACTGCCTGGTCGCAGTTGCCGAGCCCTACTACTTCTACCGTAAATTATCAGGCTTCTGCCGTTTCTCCGTCTAATGTTCTGTTTACTTATGCCACTCATAATTCGGGAACGGTTCAGCGTTTTGTAAACGGAGCCTGGGAACAGGTCGGAAATACCGGGTTTTCCGGAGGAGCTGCTTTTGCGGAAATGGTGATCGGCAGCAACAATAAAGTCTATACCTGCAACGTAGCCAGCGGTGTAAAAGTATATGAAAATACAACAACGGCAACGGCTTCAGACAACTGGACCCTCGTGGGCGGAAGTATTGTGGACGCTGCATCATCCAGTGAGCAGTACAATTCGGACCTTGCGATCGATGAGAATAATAACCTGTATGTGGCTTATGTTTCCAACTCTGCCAACGGACAGAAATTAAATGTAAAAAAATTCAATGGGACAGCCTGGGTGCAGGTAGGAAATGCTAACTTTTCCAGTGGCAGGGTACAGCATGTGGCCATTGCCGTTACAGTTACGGGAACACCTTACGTCGTAGCCAGCCGGTGGGAGAATGATGATTTTTCAAAAAATACGGTGTATAAGCTGGACGCTGCTACCCAAACTTGGAGCGCATTCGGAGGCAGTTTTATTTCCGATGGACAGGCTGTTTATAATGACCTCGCTTACGATAAAACCAATAATTATCTGGTATTGGCCTACTCTCAAAGCGGAACAAGAGTGAAAAGAATTTCTCTTACTCCGGCCTGCAACAATACGGATCCTGGTAACAATACGGGAGACCTGGGCTGTGTACGATTCAATTACCGAGGCCAGCAGGTAAGCTATACTACCGTAAGAGCTGCAGATGGAAAAGTATGGCTTCAGCAGAATCTCGGCAGTACACAGACCGCCACATCTTTTGATGATACGAATGCTTACGGAGACCTTTTCCAGTGGGGAAGATGGGATGACGGCCATCAGCTGAGAAACTCTGCCACGACAGCAGCGCCTTCTGCAAATTCACCGGATGGCTTAGCCGGAACCAATGCTTTTGTCATTGGCTCAAGCAGTTCTTCCTGGTGGGCAACAAATGCAACGAGTGATGGGTGGAATGCAGATTCTTCATCCTCGGTAACGTCGGTAAAAGGGGCAGATCCATGTAAAGCGGTAGGTCAGGGCTGGAGACTTCCTACATCAGCAGAATGGGTAACTTTGGTTGGAGCAGAAGGAATCAATAATCCGGCAACGGCCTATGCCAGTTCTCTGAAACTGCCGGCAGGAGGGTACAGAAGCAATACGACCGGAGCTTTTACCTTTGTCGGGCAGCGCGGGTATTTCTGGAGTTCCGACACAGCGAATTCCGGAGGGAAGTATTTATATGTCGGATCCTCAATCGTAACGCCGGCTTCCGGAGGTCCGAGAGGTCAGGGAGAATCAGTAAGATGTATTAAAGATTTCTCTGCACTGGCTACGTCTGACATTGGCCTTGCTGTAAAATCCATCCAGGTATATCCGAACCCGACCAATGGAATTTTAAACGTTAAATCGGATTCATCAATTGAGGCCGTACATATTACAAATGCAGTAGGGCAGAAAATAGAGGCTCAGTTCTCAGGAAACCAGATCAATATGCAGGGAATGCCTAAAGGAATGTATATGATAGAAATAAAATTAAAAGGTCAGCAGCAGGCCATTTCCAAAAAAGTGATTAAGAATTAAATTTTCGTCCATATTTAATTGATTGACAGAAGGCTTTGTAAAAGAAGTCTTCTGTTTTGTTTTAAACCGGTTTTAAATTTAGGTACGGTACGACATTCAGGACCGGATTGCTTTTTAATGATACTAGTATATTCAGTTTTTCCCTATAAGTTTGAGGGCCAATGCGTACTATTCCAATGGCTTAACGATTTTTTTTGATATAGAATGAAAAGGTGATGAAAAATAAATTATCTTTATTCAACTGTACTAAAAAATTAGAAACTATATGAGAAAGTTTTATTCAGGTCTTTTATTGCTGATGGTAGCCTTTGCGTTCGGCCAGATCAGTTATACCATTACACCGAATCCGTTCAATGAAACGAACGCGATTACCTTAACCGTCCCGGGAAATCAGATTGATGAAACAGCCTGGGGCGTTTCGAACAACGCCATTTACATCTGGTCCTGGTCGCTGGATACCAACTACCAGAACAGCCAAGACTGTCCTACCAACGGCAGCTGGAACAATTCCAACGAGGCCAACAGGCTCAGCTATAATGCAGCTACCGATACCTATTCCCTGTCTTTTACCCCCACCACTTTTTACGGGAGAACGGGCATCGGGAGGTTTGGCTTTTTATTAAAAGATAAAACGGGAGCTCACCAGACCTCACCGGATATCTACGTTAATGTCGGAATCTTAAACCTGACCATGACCAATCCTGCGGCAAACAGCTTAACATCCGTTCCGGTAGGGAATTCGATCAACGTTACGGCGACAACAAATGTAAACGCCACTTTCCAGCTGAAAGCCAACGGAATGGTGGTGAATTCTACATCAACACCTTCCACTTCCTATTCCTACAGTTACACCGTAACCCAGGATGCGAATATGGAACTTATTGCAACGGATGCCAATTCAACGGTAAAAAATGCAACATTCACGTTGCAGGTTCCGAGAAATGTGGTTTCACAGGCTATTCCGAGCTGGATCAGGCAGGGGATCAATTACAACCTTACCGATAATACAAAGGTTGGGCTGGCTTTGTATGCTCCATTTAAAAATTTCGTCCACGTGATCGGAAGTTTCAATAACTGGACGGTAAATGATGCGTATCTGATGAAGAGAGACACAACCAATCCGGATTTATACTGGATTGAGCTGAACGGTCTTACGCCACAGCAACTGTATACTTTCCAGTACAGGACCAATGATCTCAGAAAAGTGGCAGATCCTTATTCTCCGCAGATTTTATCTTCTTATGACGATCAGTATATTTCAGCTTCTACCTATCCGAATCTGCCGGCATTCCCTGCTGGGCAGGGCTTTGAAGTTTCTATGTTTAAAACCGGGCAGGCGTCGTATAACTGGCAGGTGACCAATTTCCAGCGTCCTTCCAAAGATAATCTGGTGGTTTATGAATTGTTATTGAGGGATTTTACGCAGGAAAAAAACTGGCAGTCACTGATCAATAAAATTACGTATTTAAAAGGATTAAATATCAACGCGATCGAGCTGATGCCGATCATGGAATTTGAAGGAAACCTGTCATGGGGTTACAATACTTCTTTCCATTACGCATTGGATAAAGCGTATGGGACGCCGGAAAAATTCAAGGAATTCGTAGATGTGTGCCACCAGAACGGAATCGCGGTCATTCTGGATGTTGCTTTCAATCATGCCACCGGGCGTTCACCATTAGCAAGACTTTGGAATATTGATCCGGATGGAGACGGCTACGGAGATATTGCAGCAAACAATCCTTACTTTAATCAGGTTCCTAAACATTCTTACAATGTATTTAATGATTTCAATCATACAAGTGCTTCAACTAAATATTACGTTGAAAGATGCCTTCAGCAATGGCTGACGGAATACCGCATCGACGGTTTCCGTTGGGATTTAACGAAAGGTTTTACCCAGAACTGCTCTGAAAATGATGAAACCTGTACCAATGCTTATCAGCAGGACCGGGTGGATATTTTAAAATATTATGCCGACCGGCAGTGGGCTATTGACCCGAACTCTTACATGATCTTTGAGCATCTGGGAACAGATTCGGAAGAGCAGCAGTGGGCCAATTACAGGATTGCCGAAGGAAAAGGCGTGATGATGTGGAACAACCAGAACGGGCCTTATAACCAGAATGCCATGGGCTATAAGGAAAACAGCAATTACGACAGAATGAACCATTCTCTTCACGGTTTTACCAATATGTCTGGCGTAGGTTATGGAGAGAGCCATGATGAGGAAAGGTTGATGTTCAAAAACCTGGCGTACGGCGCTGTGAACGGAAGCTATGATGTGAAAAACTTAAACACGGCATTGGAGAGAATGAAAACTTTCGGTGCGACATTCTTTACCATTCCGGGTCCGAAAATGATCTGGCAGTTTGGGGAGCTGGGTTATGAATTCAGCATCAACCGATGCCAGGACGGAACAATAAACAACGGATGCCGGACAGACCAGAAACCGATTGCGTTTGCATTGAATTACGATACGAATACCAACAGGAAGGCGGTTTACGATACCTGGGCGAAAATAATCAATTTCAGAAATCTGTATCCGGTTTTCAGATCAAAAACCTATACTATCGAATCCAACAACCTGTCCAACGATCCGAATGGGCTGATTACCCGAATTTACGTATATGATAATCTGTTGACATCAGGAATGAAAAACGTAGTGGTATTGGCAAACTACACGACGGCTGCTCAGAATGTGGTTCCATACTTTCCTTATACCGGGCAGTGGCAGAACCTGATGGATAACTCTGTGATCAACGTAACATCCACAACGGCTCCGATAAACCTTCAGCCGGGCGAGTTCAGGATCCTTGGAAATTATACAACCAATTTATCCACCACCGATGTAAACGCCGAAAACAAGCTTTCTCTTCAGATTGCGGATAACCCGGTGAGAAACGGTCTGGCTAAATTAATTTATCATAAAGCGAAGAATGGGGAAATCTCCATCTACGATATAAGCGGTAGAAAAATGGATTTATTCAAGCTTACCGGTGACAACGGAACCTATGAACTGAAAACAAATTATCCTGCTGGAACCTATCTTGTTCATTTAAAATCAGATACGGGCGTAGCTGTTCAGAAAATGATTGTGAAATAGCTTGTGGATAAGTCTGTAAGTTAATCCGAAAGGAGGTTGCGAAAGTGACCTCCTTTTTGTTTATCCATACTTTATCCCCTGTAAAAGCTATGGTTATCCATGCGGTATTAACGTCTTTTCCATAGGTTTTCCACATCTTTTTCCGCAAAAGAATTTGGGGTTATCCATGTCTTATTAATAGCGTATTCATATGTTATCCATATTTTATTCACAACGGTTAAGATTTTTATTCATATTATTTCCATGCTTACTCATATCGAATCCACAGCTTCCTAAGATGAAATTAACAGGTTATCCACAACTTATTCACAAATGAAAAATTGATAGAAATCAGTAAAAATCATTTAGTTTTTGCTGTTTGAATTTATTAGTCTACCTTTGCGGTAGATTATCAAGAAAGGTGGAGGGATTTGGCCCTGGGAAACCTTAGCAACCTGCATTTCGTTGATGTAAAGGTGCTAATTCCAACCCGGATGGGGGAAGATAA
Organism: Chryseobacterium sp. SORGH_AS_0447; assembly: GCF_030818695.1. Taxonomy (NCBI): domain Bacteria; kingdom Pseudomonadati; phylum Bacteroidota; class Flavobacteriia; order Flavobacteriales; family Weeksellaceae; genus Chryseobacterium; species Chryseobacterium sp. SORGH_AS_0447. The sequence goes on from NZ_JAUTAR010000001.1 coordinate 641,775, forward strand.
GTGAGTTAATATTCTGTATTATTCCAGCTTCTTGAATGTCTTTTGGAGTTTGTGTTTTTCACAGACGGTTATTAATTATTTTTAAAAGATTATTGTAGAGAATGAAGAAGCTCAGCGCAAGTATACTGCTATTAACGGTTGGATTTTTATCGGCACAGGAACAGGAGCAGGAAAAAAAGATTGAAGATGTTGTTATCGTAGGGAGCAGGAATGCCAGGAGAACCAAACTGGAAACGCCCGCTCCGGTAGACATCATTAACATCGAAAAAATACAAAAATCTTCACCCCAGATTACGGTTCAGGATCTGTTGAATTATGTGATTCCGTCTTTCAACGCAGTTCGCCAGTCGGCTTCGGACGGTACCGAACACATCGATCCCGTAACGCTGAGGGGAATGGGTCCGGATCAGGTCCTGGTTTTGGTAAATGGAAAAAGACGGCATACTACCTCTTTGGTAAATTATCAGAATACGGTGGGGAATGGTTCTGTAGGAACCGATTTAAGCACGATTCCCATTATTGCGATCGACAGGATCGAGGTGTTGAGAGATGGTGCTGCCGCACAATACGGCTCTGACGCAATTGCCGGGGTAGTTAACATTATTCTTAAAAAAGATTTAGGAGGAACGGGAAGCCTTACTTACGGGATTTCCGGTCGTAATGATGGGGAAACATACCAGGCAGGCGCAAATTATGGAACTTCGCTGGGGAAAAAAGACGGCTACATCAGCTTGTCCCTCCAGTTGAACCATAGGGGAAAGACAACGAGAACGCAAAATCATAACCTTGATATTTTCGGAGATAATTTTGCTTACGATTTTGCGGCCGATCCTGCTGCTGCAAGGGCTGCGGATGATGCAGTTATTCAGCAGAGGGGATTAACCCGCGACGATTTCAATTTTCAGATCGGGGATGCTAAGATCAGGCAGGCTCAGATGTTTTTTAATTCCGAATATCCTTTTAATGATCATCTCAAGCTTTATTCTTTCGGAGGATTCAGTATTAAAGAAGGGCAGGGCTTTGGTTTCAGAAGGTTGCCTAGCGAAACTTCAAACAATGTATATTCTATTTATCCAAACGGTTTTCAGCCGGTTCTGGGATCAAAAGTATACGATATTTCTTATGCGGTTGGAACGAAGTACAATAAAAATGACTGGTTTTTTGATCTCAGCAATACGTTCGGAAGCAATACGTTTAATTATGATGTAAGCCATACGGTGAATGCTTCTTTAGGAGCAAATTCTCCCACCAGTTTTTATGCGGGGGCACACAGCTTTCTTCAGAATACAGTCAATCTGGATATTTCAAAAAATATTAAAAACTTCAACGTGGCCTTCGGGGGTGAATTCAGGTTTGAGCAGTACGATATTAAATCCGGAGAGGAGGCGTCTTATCTGAGATACGATATTTATGGCAACCCTGTGACTGCTAATACAGATCCGAATACGGTATCCGGAGCTGGAGGATCCCAGTCATTTATAGGGTTTTCTCCACAGAATGCATTATCAAAATCAAGGCATTCCGTAGCAGCTTATGCGGATCTTTCTTATGATCTGGATAAAAAGCTGAATGTAGACCTGGCCGGAAGATTCGAAAATTATTCGGATTTTGGAAGTACCCTGAATGGAAAGCTGGCGGTGAGGTATGAATTTGTTAAAAATTATGCCATCCGTGCAGCGGTTGGAACAGGCTTCCGGGCACCTTCGCTTCAGCAGCAGTATTTTAATAATTCCTATGCGGATATTTCCACAACCGGAAATTCAATCGTTACCAAAGGCATCTTCAATAATGACAGTGAGGCAGCAAGAGCACTTGGCTTCGACCGGTTAAAGCAGGAAACTTCTGTGAATGGAAGTGCCGGATTCACCTTGAGGCCGGTCAGCCGACTTTTGATTACTCTGGACGGATATCTCATAAAAGTAAAAGACCGGATTGTGATCACGAGTAATATTACTGATGACCGGCTGGCGGTTTACGGGGTCGAAAGCGGGAGGTTTTTTGCCAATGCTATTGATACGGAAACCAAAGGGGTTGATTTGGTGGTTGCTTATGACTGGAGGCTGGGAGGCGGTAATCTGAACATCAACCTGGCCGGAAATTATACCGAAACAAAAATTACGGATTTCCATTTTCCGGAAAATTTGCAGACTCCGCAGAATGAATTTTTCGGCCCCGATCAGATCAACATTATCGAAAGCCTGTCCCCGAAAACAAAAGCAACCTTGGGGCTAAACTACGGCATCGGGAAATTTAATTTTCTGGTGAGAAATACGTACTTCGGAAAAGTAATACGGGACGGTTATCCTTTCGGCGGCGTACAGGAGTTTGCCCCAAAAGTTGTAACGGATGTGAGTGTGGGCTATGATTTTACAAAAAACATCAACTTAACTGTGGGGGCCAACAATGTTTTTGATGTTTTCCCGGATCTTCAGATTTATGAAAATTCATACTACGGGGTTTTCAAATATGCTCCGGTCCAGATGGGAACATTTGGCAATTATTTCTTCGGAAGGCTTAATTTTACATTTTAATTAATGGATTCTACCTCACATCAGATCGGCTGGAAAACGGCAGTGGCCATTGTGGTTTCAAACATGATCGGCACCGGTATTTTTACCACGCTGGGTTTTCAGCTTACCGATATTACCAATACGTACAGCATCTTGCTCCTTTGGGTGATCGGAGGAATTCTGGCGTTGTTCGGTGCTTTTTGCTACGCCGAGCTGGGCTCGCATTTCAAAGGAAACGGCGGGGATTTCATCTACCTGAAAGAAACCTATCACCCGCTTTTGGGCTATCTGGTAAGCTGGATTTCCCTGATCATCGGGTTTTCTTCTCCGGTAGCCCTCGCGGCGCTGGCGATGTCAAAGTACCTTTCTGCTTTTGATTTCTCTTTCGGGAACGGTTTTGCGATCGGAATTATTTTTCTGGTTTCGCTGTTCTTGTCATTCAGTTTAAAGGCTTCAAGCCGGTTCCATAACTTTTTTACATTGATTAAAGTTGCCTTTATTGTTGTTTTAATTATTCTTGGGGTCGTGCTTTCAGGATCCGGGGCAATAGGTAACAGCCTTGTCTTTGATGACTCCTGGCGGGATGAAATCATGCTGCCTGCTTTTGCCACCTCGCTGGTTTTTGTGACCTATTCATACACCGGCTGGAATTCGGCATCTTATATTGCGGGTGAAATTAAGGAAGTGGATAAAAACCTTCCCAAATCACTGATTGTAGGAACGGTTTTCGTAACGGTTTGCTACCTTCTGGTGAATTTCATTATGCTGAAACATGCGCCGGTGAGCCAGCTGGCCGGTAAAGAAGATGTAATGGGAGAAGCGGCGAATAATATGCTGGGGCATACTTTCGGTAGAGTCGTGAATGTCTTCATCGCCTTACAGCTGGTAGCGACAATCAGCGGATATCTCTGGGTAGGATCCAGGCTGACGCAGGCTTTTGCAAAAGAAAACCGGTTATGGAAATCTTTATCCGTCGGTAACCGCAAAGGAATTCCGGTCCGCGCTGTTTTTGCCCATGCTGTAATTGCCACGCTCATTATTCTGACCGGAAGTTTTAAAGAAATCTTTGTGTACACGGCTTTTATTCTCCAGCTGTTTGCAAGTCTGGCAATCTCTACGGCTTATTTCATTAAAAAAGATCAGAGAAGAATATTCAAATCGAATCTGTTTTATGTTTTTCCTACGGTTTTCCTGCTGTTCAGTGTATATATCTTGTACTTTACCTTCATCCACAACCCGAAAGAAAGCATCATCGGCCTTGGCATTGTAGCCCTTGGGATTATTTTGTACTGGGTAGACAAGCGATTGACTAAATGACTTATATACTCCTTTACAAATTCTGATGCCGGAATTGCGACATTCATCGGAGGCGGAAAAATGATACCGGATTCCCGTAGACATCCGGAATAAAAGCTTCCTTCCATGTTGTAAGGGAATTTCTGAATAACAAGATAAACAATAAAGACCTTCCGGATCGATCAGAAGGTCTTATTTTTATTGGAATTTCTGTTTTACAACCATTGCGTTTCCGTTATGATCTGTCAAGGATTATAGAATCGCTATTTTCTCATTTTTATTCGCTGTTTCTTTTCCCCATTGGTCAATGGCTTTGAGTAGCGGAATAAGAGTTTTCCCGAATTCAGTTAGTTCATAATCTACCTTCAACGGAGGTTTGCTGGTGTATACGGTGCGTGTAATCAGGCCGTCTGCTTCCAGTTCTTTCAGCTGCAGGCTTAAGGTTCTTTCGGTAATAAGCATGCATTCTTTTCTCAGTTCGCTGTATCTCTTTTTTTTGATTAAATGGATAAGTATTACCGCTTTCCACTTTCCGCCTATGTATTTCATGGTAAGGCTGGTGCTGCATGGGTACTGTTTGTTATCTATACTGTACATCTGTTACTATCAATTTATGCCGTTATTGCAAAGGTAATGTACTATACTTAGTTTTGCAACTATAAAAATGTTTGTAAAAAATTATAATAAAATATGAATAAATGTATTTTGGCAATGGGCTTACTGATAGGAATATATACCTATTCGCAAAAGGTCAGTCATAAAATCTTTGCAGAAGTTGATCAGGCGGTAGGAAATATTGCTTTTACCCACCAGGGAAATTTGGTATACAGTCATCATCCCTTCTTTAATCCTTCTTACCGTGTGGTATCGTATAATGCGGAAACAAAAACGACCCAGCCCTTTCCCAATAAAGAATGGAATACTCCCAGAGAAACCGATGATCATTATTTGAGTAATGTTTTAGGGATCCGCAATGATGAAAACGGGATTGTCTGGATGCTCGATATGGGTCAGCGTAACCCTGTAACGCCTAAAATCGTAGGTTGGAATACGGTTGCCGATAAACTTGAAAGGATCTATTATTTACCGGAAACTTCAGTTGTCCACGAATCTCAGCCCAATGATCTGATTGTAGATACCAGGCATGGGGTATTTGTAATTGCTGATGAAGGCATTGGAAACAGCGGCGATGGGAGTAAGGCTGCCTTAATTATTGTTGATATGAAAACAGGCAAAACAAGAAGGGTATTGCAGGGCTCCGGAACTACCGTGCCTGAAAACAGACCCACTGTCATCAACGGGAAACCGCTTTCGGTAAATGGTAAAAATCTTTTGGTCGGCTGTGACGGCATAACGGCAGACCGGAACTTTGAATGGCTGTATTATGCACCGTTAAACGGGAGTAAACTGTACCGTGTAAAGCTGGACGATTTGTTAAATGAAAATCTTTCTGAAAGAAAATTGTCCGAAAGAGTAGAAACCTATTCGGAAAAGCCCAACAACGGAGGATTGAGCATAGACCAAAACGGGAATATATATTTAACTGCGATGGAAAGCAATAGTGTGGCGGTAATCCTGGCAAAAGACCGAAGTGTCCATTCTGTTTTCAGTGATAACAAATTATTGTGGCCGGATGGGGTAAGCTATAATATGAATGATGGATATATGTATGTTTCAGCGGCGCAGGTGCATTTGGGTGCCTCTTTTAATCAGGGAAATAATAAGGCAAAGGCTCCATATTATATTTTCAGGTTTAAACCTCTGGCAAAAGGAGTTCCGTATAGGTAAAAGTAATCTTATACTTCGATCTGAACGGATGAATATTTTATTTAAATATTACGGCCTGGCTTAATCAAAAAATTTTGTAAGCTTCTTATATGATGCAAAAATTAATTGTAAAAATAAAAGTCAGGAAACCATAACGGATTAAAAAAAAACAAGACCAGCTGACGAGCGTCAGCTGGTTTTACCATAAATATTTAAAATCAGTCTTTCAGGATCTTTTGGGAAACTGCTTTATTGTTGATGACTCCTGTAACGATATAACTTCCTTTTTGCAGTTCTGCAATATTAAGGGTATCATTGTTATTTAGCGGATTGGTCTTGATCAGCTGTCCTGTAGAAGTGTAAACTTTCACATCTTTCACATCCTTTTGGAAAATAATTTCATTGTTTTTCACCAGTGTATTTTTGATGAAATTGCCGGAGGTGGAAATCGACTGAATATCACTTACGGCCAAAGTGCTTGCTGATGACTGAGGGGTCGGTAATGTCGAGGTGAAATCGACGAAATTGCTGTTGGTGTCACCACTTGTTCTGCTGATTGAATTCAAAATTGTAGGTGACGGGGCTGCTGCGGACCCTTCATACTGGTCAGCCAGCCCATAGCCTACAAAATCTAAAACATTGGAGGCTGTTGGTCCGGTAACCAGCGTAGCATTGCTTGCCAGAGCTACTTTACCCGAGGTAAGGGCAAGACCTGCCCCGACATTCACATTAGTAGAACCATTAAACCCTAAAACAACATTAACAATAAGATTGGGGTTAACCAAATTGATAAGGCCGCCCAGATTTTCACCACCCTGCTGGATTAGATACGTTTGTCCGGGACTAAGGGAAATTGACGGAATATTGTAATACTGGGTAAAGTTACCGTTGGCTGGACCGTACTGTAATGTAGCGCCGCTCAGGGAGGCTGTAGCAGTTCCAATGTTTTTCAATTCGATGAAATCATTCGTGATGGCTGCGCCTAAAACACCACCACCTGTGTAGATTTCATTAATAACAATCTGTGCATTAGAAAATGCTGTCATCGAGACAAGCCCGACAATAGTAAATACTTTTTTCATAATATTTTATATTTGGTTGATTGGTGTAAATTTGTGCAAAATTAATACCAATTATTTAATTATATACCACATTTATTGCGAATTTCATATTATCGAGTTTGTGGTTTTTTTCCCTAATTAGTTAAGTGTGGTATTTTGATAATCAGCAACTGGGATGGCATTAAAGGCGGTGATTCGTGTTAGATTATCTATTTTAAGGACTTCAGAGATTTTACATTAAAACAATTTTATTCTGAACCGCTTATAAATAATATATACCAAGCTGAACTTCGTACGGCTTAAATTAGTTTTTCTTTTTAGCCTTCCGATTCCGGATCCTGATTTTCGAGTTCTTTTGTTGGGTTAAGCCCAATCTTTGATTTCAAGACAAACCTCCGCTTCATACAGAATGACAAACTATTAGTTTTAAAATTGAATTAATAATCCTTATCTTTGCACCCACAAAATTTTCATAATGGCTAAATCATTAATTCCAAAATTAGAAGCTATAAAACAGAGATATAATGAGGTGGCCGACCTTATTATACAGCCTGATGTAATTTCAGACCAAAAAAGATATTCTTCTTTGAACAAAGAATATAGCGATTTGGGGAAAATTGTAAGAGTTTACGATCAATATAAAGGGGCGTTGGATACGATTGAAGAATCCGACGAAATCATTGCTGACGGATCCGACAAAGAGTTCGTGGAGCTGGCAAAAATCGAGAAAAACGAAGCATTGGAAAAAATTCCGGGACTGGAAGAAGAACTGAAAGTATTATTGATTCCGAAAGATCCTGCAGACGATAAAAACGTAATCGTGGAACTTCGTGCCGGGACCGGAGGAGACGAAGCGGCGATTTTCGTAGAAGATATTTACAGAATGTACTCTATGTATTTCAAAACGAAAGGCTGGAGACATGAGGTAACCGATTCCAATGAAGCAGCCAAAGGCTACAAAGAATTGATCATGAAGGTGGAAGGCGAAGGCGTTTACGGAATCATGAAATTCGAATCGGGTGTTCACCGGGTACAGCGTGTTCCTGAAACCGAATCCCAGGGCAGGGTGCATACATCGGCCATTACGGTAGCAGTTCTTCCGGAAGCCGAAGAAGTGGATTTTGAACTGAATCCGGCGGATATCGAAATGCAGACTTCCAGATCAGGAGGAGCCGGAGGTCAGAACGTAAACAAGGTGGAGACCAAAGTTCAGCTGACACATAAACCTTCAGGATTGGTGGTTGTCTGCCAGCAGGCCCGTTCGCAGCTGGCCAACCGGGAATTGGCGATGGAAATGCTGAGGACCAAATTATACGATATCGAACTTCAAAAGGTGCAGGGGGATATTGCTGCCCAGCGTAAATCGATGGTTTCTACAGGAGACCGTTCTGCGAAGATCAAAACCTACAATTATCCGCAGGGAAGGGTAACGGATCACAGAATCAACAAATCCATGTACAATCTCGATGCCTATATGAACGGCGATATCTCTGAAATGATCGATGCCGTCATCATGGCGGAAAATGCCGAAAAAATGAAAGGCGAAGAAGAAAATTTATAAAATCTTTATCATAAAATCTTTAGAAAGTCTCCGGAATCCGGGGGCTTTTTTATAATCTTGAATTACGAACGGTTATATTTTTAATAATTTTATTAAAATCAATTTTTTAAATTAAAACATAATTAAAAAAACTATAAAACATGAAAAAATTCTATTTTTTACTACTATTAATGACAGCGCATTGCATTACTGCGCAGACCTTTAATCTAGATGCATCATTCGGTAATGGTGGATATACAAAAGTATATAGTACTTCATTGTCAGATATGGTGATGCTTCCAGATGGGCAATTTATGACCGCAAATTCTTCAGGCTATAATATTGACATTAAAAAAGTGAATCAGAATGGAATCATTGATGCAGTCTTCGGAACAAAAACAATTAGTATCGATAACGTTTTTGGTTATCAAAATGAATCAGTGAAAAAAATGGTTCTTTATAATGATAAGATCCTTATTATAGGAAAGGTAAATGCCAATGCAAATTACAGCTTGAATGATATGTTTATTACAAGAATTAATTTAGATGGTAGTTTAGATACGAGTTTCGGTACCAATGGTTTCACGACTGTACCTTTAGGACAAAATGGAACCACACAAGATATCGTTATTGATGCTAATGGAAACAACTATATTCTTGGGTATAATATGGGGAATTTTATGGTGAAAATTAATGCCAACGGAGTTAAAGACAATTCTTTCGGTACAAATGGTATTTTAGCACTAAGTTCTTTTAATGCAAGAAAATTATATCTTCAGAATGATGGAAAATTTTTGCTGACAGGTTCAAAAGAGAATGTATCCAATAATATGCTAGAATCTTATCTTGAAAGAAGACTGCCGAATGGAACTTATGACTTGGGATTTGGTAACAACGGAATCGTTATTATGCCAAATACTTCGGATACTGTAGTGAATAATTTTGAGTATGATTATTCAAATAACTCTATTTTGATTTTACATACTGCATATGATGGAGTTGATGGTGTATTTTTATCTAAAATTAAAATCTCTGATGGCTCGCTTATTACAGGCTTTTCTAATGGAGGGATGACTCCAAAGTATGCATTTACAAATGTTAATAGATTAAATATGAAACAGATTGCCGTTCTGCCAAATTCTAAAATACTAGTTATAGGTAATGCAAGTAATCTCTTGGTAGGAAATATCAACACCCGATTACTTTTGATGAGATTTAATTCTAATGGAACCATCGATTATTCAACTTCAAGCAACGGTAATCAGATATTTAATACAACACCACCGTCAACAGCATTAATGGCAGAGAATATTCAAAGGTTGTTTCTTCTGAATGATGGTTCGCTTGTTCTCGGTTATTCTGGGAGTAGTGGCGGTGCGGGATTTGGTTATTCAGCGTATTTAACTAAGTTCAATGGTGCTTATTTGGGTATAAATGATAATACTTTGGGTGCCGATCAAAATTCATTGATACTTTATCCAAATCCTGCACAAGATAATTTTATAATTCAAAATTCAAAATCCTCGAACGATAATTTTACCTACAAAATAGTGGATGTATCCGGGAAAATAGTTCAGAAAGGATATTCAAAATTTAATGATTCGGTAAATATTCAAAGTTTACAAAAAGGAAATTATATCATTCAGATTGAAACTAAAAAAGGTAGTAGAAATTCAGTCAAATTGATAAAGAATTAAAAAATCTTTAGAAAGCCTCCGGAATCCGGGGGCTTTTTTTTATGATTTTAAAACACGGGAAACAACAGTGATGATGCTTATCGCATGTATACTATGGATTTTTTAATGATAAGTTGTTTTAGTTAAATGCATTAGCTTAACCTTCAAACCTTCTCATCAGTAATTGATAAAGTTTCAATATAAATAAGATTGATTATTGAAAATAATAGGTACATTTATAAAATGCTTCTGAGTTATCAGGGGCTGGGGAAAAACGATACACTAATTTGAATAATACAATTATGAAACACCTTAAAGCTGCCTTTCTGGTAGTGGTTTTGTGCTTTGCGCAGAACGTACGATCACAAAATATTTTACCGCCGCAAAAAGTATTCGATCTCTATTTTGAATCTTTTGTAAAATACAACGACAATTCCCTAAAAGAGCTTAACAGTTACCTGATCAATTTTTTAGGAAAAGAAAATACCCATAAAATGAGTTTGCAGGAATCTTACGATCAGAAAGTCGACAGCTTTACCAATATCTTTCTTTCCAATCTCTCCCCTGAAGTTTCCTCGGTTTGTAAAAACGAGGCCCGCGAATACTTTAAAGTGCTGATCGGGAATTTCAAAAATGCCACGTACAGCATCAAAGATATAAAAACAGTACCGAGTGAACTGATCAAAGATCAGAAAAACTCGGAAGTTGATTATGAAGTAAGCTTTAAAGTTCCCGCGGAGGCATCGCAGATCAATATCGGGGATATTAAAAAAATCGGCCCCGGGGAAATGAAGAAATTCCTTATCGATATTACCAATAACCTGAAAAACACAGACAAGGTCGTATCTACCCGTCAGAAATTCAGCCTGTATCAGGTAAAATATGGAACCGATACCTATTACTGGAATGGCGGACCGCAGGAAATGGCCTGGAAGCTGAACGAGTTTTATTTTAAAAATATAAATTGATATTCACTTCATAAAACATTCATTTTAAATCCTTCAATTATTATATGATCTGAAAAAATGATGAAGGCGGTTGAAATTGTCTCATTTGCTGAGTATAACGCCCTTGTGACTGAAAAAGTAAATGCAATTTTGCTACAGAATATTTGCGGATCATAGCGTTTAAAATTAATTGATCGACATTGAATAGTCACATCACAAAGCTGTCAGTTTCTGCAGCTTTTTTTATTAAAACAGAATCCTTATTTTTGGGAAAATAGCTTACTATGAAATTCAGACCCCTATTATTAACGGCCGGCGTTTTGTTTTCGGCAACATTTTATGCACAAAAAATGACCTATCCAAAAGCAATAAAAGGAAATCAAACCGATACCTATTTCGGAACCGCGGTAGCAGATCCGTTCAGAGACCTAGAGAATGATTCTGAAGCCACCCGGAAATGGGTAGATGAAGAAGTGAAGCACAGCCAGGAATACCTTGCTAAAATACCGTTCCGTGACCAGATCAAAAATCAGCTGAGAGACATCTGGAACTACGAAAAAATTTCAGCTCCTTTTACCGAAGGTGATTTCACCTACTATTATAAAAATGATGGTCTTCAGGCGCAGTCGGTTTTATACAGAACCAATAACAAAACGAAGCAGACCGAAGTTTTCCTGGACCCGAATAAATTCTCGGAAAAAGGAACCACTTCACTTTCCCAATTATCATTCAACAAAAAAGGGAATTTAGCGGCCTATTCCATTTCAGAAGGCGGCAGCGACTGGAATAAGATCATCATCATTGATGCCGTTACCAAAAAGCAGATCGACGAAACTTTGGTGGATGTTAAATTCAGCGGGATTTCGTGGCTTGGTGATGAAGGGTTCTACTATTCAAGCTACGACAAGCCGAAAGAAGGAACCGTACTTTCCGGGATGACCGATAAGCATAAAGTCTACTTTCACAAACTGGGAACAAAACAATCGGCGGACCAGCTGATTTTCGGCGGTGATAAAACCCCGAGAAGATATCTGGGCGCAGGTGTTTCCGAAGACCAGCGGTATCTGATCATTTCCGCGGCCAATGCGACTAATGGAAATGAATTGTATATCAAAGATTTAAAAAACGGTGGCGATTTCATCCAGATCAACAAAGGGTTCGACATCAATGCAAGCATTGTAGATACCGATGGCGATAACCTGTTTATTTTTACGGATAAAGATGCTCCGAATATGCGTCTGGTAAAAACCACCATCAAAAATCCGGCTCCTGAAACTTGGAGAGATGTTATTCCGCAGACCGATAACGTACTGGGCATCACCACCGGCGGCGGCTATTTCTTTGCCACGTACATGGTAGACGCTATCGATCAGGTCAAGCAGTACGACAAAAACGGGAAACTGGTAAGGGAAATTAAGCTTCCCGGAAAAGGAAACGTTTCAGGGTTCGGAGGCAAAGAAAAAGAGAAAGATCTTTATTTCTCATTCAGCAATTACATCACCCCGGGCACTACGTATAAATTCAATGCCGACACCGGGAAATCCGAAGTCTATCAGAAGCCGAAAGTAAAATTCAATCCGGAGGATTATGTTTCCGAGCAGGTATTCTACACCTCAAAAGACGGAACGAAAATCCCGATGATGATCAATTATAAAAAAGGAACAAAGCTTGACGGTAAGAATCCGACGATCCTGTATTCCTACGGAGGATTCAACATCAGCCTGCAGCCTGCTTTCTCTGTGGTAAATGCCATCTGGATGGAGAACGGCGGAATCTATGCAGTTCCCAACATCCGCGGAGGCGGAGAATACGGCAAAAAATGGCATGATGCGGGAACCAAGCAGCAAAAGAAAAATGTATTCAACGACTTTATCGCAGCCGGGGAATATTTACAGGCCAAAGGCTATACGTCTAAAGAATACATGGCCCTTTCAGGAAGATCGAACGGAGGACTGCTCGTTGGAGCCACCATGACAATGCGTCCAGATCTGGCAAGAGTTGCTTTTCCGGGAGTAGGTGTTCTGGATATGCTGCGGTATAACAAATTTACGGCCGGTGCGGGTTGGTCTTATGATTACGGAACTGCAGAAGACAGCAAAGAAATGTTTGAATACTTAAAATCGTATTCTCCGGTGCATAACGTAAAAGCGGGAACCTGTTATCCGTCCACCATGATCATCACCAGCGATCACGACGACCGGGTAGTGCCGGCACACTCGTTTAAATTCGGGGCGGAACTTCAGGAAAAGCAGGCTTGTAACCACCCGATTTTACTGAGAATTGAAAAAAATGCAGGCCACGGCGCCGGAAGATCAACCGAGCAGGTGATCGGGGAAAATGCCGATCTGCTTTCTTTTGCTTTGTATGAAATGGGGATCAGAAACTTGAAAAAAAAATAATGATTTGATATCAATAGAAACGGGCTTCAGCCCGTTTTTTTATGCCATCTGTTCCATTGGCTTTAGCCGAAACCTAACTGTAATCCGGAATCACACAAAATACCTGCAAATCCATACGGTTTTCTGGAACAAAATATAATCTGAAGCTGCCTGAAAATTAACACAAATTTATTATCCCAAAAATGCTTAATTTTAGCCATCTAATAAATCCGAAAGTATGAGAAGGGAAGTTCAGAATAAAACTCTTCAATTTAATATAACTGAAAAAAACACGGAAATTTATCCGTTTGAAAAAGACGGATTGTCATTGAAATCCTCTTATAAAACGGAAGATGTTAAACACCGGGAGCTGACACAGACTTCCCCGGGAATCGAGCCGTATCTCAGAGGGCCTTATTCTACCATGTATGTTCAGAAACCATGGACCATCCGTCAGTATGCCGGTTTTTCAACCGCTGAAGAATCCAATGCTTTTTACAGGAGAAACTTGGCCGCCGGACAGAAAGGGCTTTCCGTAGCTTTCGATTTGGCAACCCACCGGGGATATGATTCCGATCATGCCAGGGTAGTAGGTGATGTCGGGAAGGCCGGTGTTGCCATCGATTCTGTTGAGGACATGAAAATTTTATTCAATGAAATTCCACTGGACCAGATCTCGGTTTCCATGACGATGAACGGAGCGGTGCTGCCGATCCTTTCTTTTTATATCGTCGCAGCAGAAGAGCAGGGCGTTTCCCAGGAATTGCTTTCGGGAACCATCCAGAATGATATTTTAAAGGAGTTCATGGTAAGGAATACCTACATTTATCCGCCGGCACCTTCCATGAAGATCATTGCCGATATCTTTGAATATACTTCTCAGAACATTCCGAAATTTAATTCCATCTCCATTTCAGGCTATCACATGCAGGAAGCTGGGGCAACTCCGGTACTGGAAATGGCATATACCCTGGCAGACGGCCTGGAATATGTAAGAACTGGAATAAAAGCAGGAATGAAGGTTGATGATTTTGCACCGCGGCTTTCCTTTTTCTGGGCCATCGGGATGAACCATTTCATGGAAATTGCAAAAATGCGGGCAGCGAGATACATTTGGTCCAATCTCCTGAAACAGTTCAATCCGCAGAATCCGAAATCTCTAGCGTTAAGAACCCATTCCCAGACCTCCGGATGGTCTTTAACAGAGCAGGAACCGTTTAATAATATCACCAGAACAGCGATTGAAGCATTATCTTCAGCATTAGGCGGAACCCAGTCGTTGCACACCAATGCACTGGATGAAGCCATTGCCCTTCCTACGGACTATTCAGCAAAAATTGCCAGAAATACCCAGATCATTCTTCAGCAGGAAAGCGGAATCTGCGATGTTGTGGATCCGATGGGCGGAAGCAACCTGGTGGAAAACCTTACCCAGCAAATGATCGAAGAAGCGATGAAATACATCGATGAGGTGGAGCAGGAAGGCGGAATGACCAAAGCCATTGAAGCCGGGATTCCAAAAATGAGGATCGAGGAAGCCGCAGCCAGAAAACAGGCCAAGATCGACAGCGGAGAAGAATTCATCATTGGGGTAAATTCATTCCGGTCAGAACTGAAGCAGGACGCCATCGAAATCCTGGATATCGATAATACCGAAGTCCGCAGAAAACAGATCGAAAGACTCGATAAAATCAAACAGGAAAGAAATGCCCAAGCGGTTGACGAAATTCTGAACAAAATCAGGGAATCGGCTAAAACCGGACAGGGAAACCTTTTGGCTTTATGCATTGAAGCCGCCCGCAGACGGGTAACTCTCGGAGAGATGAGCGACGCCATGGAAGAAAGTTTCGGAAGATACAAAGCAAACATCAGAACCATCTCAGGAGTATATGCCATGAATGCAGGAAAAAACGAATATTTTGAAAAAGCCCTGAACTTAACCCAGAAATTTGAGGAAGAAGAAGGCCGCCGCCCGAGATTAATGGTTGCCAAAATGGGACAGGACGGGCACGACAGAGGAGCTAAAGTAGTGGCTACCGCATTTGCCGATATGGGATTCGATGTGGATGTGGCACCGTTATTCCAGACACCGGAAGAAGTTGCGAAACAGGCGGTGGAAAACGATATTCATATTTTAGGTGTTTCATCTCTGGCTGCAGGCCACAAAACACTGGTTCCCCAGGTGGTGGAAGAATTGAAAAAGCTTGGAGCAGACGACATCACTATCGTGGTGGGCGGCGTTATTCCCCAGCAGGATTATGAATTTCTGTATGCCAACGGCGCCGATTTCATCTTCGGGCCGGGTACCAATCTCCCGAAATGTGCGGTCGATATCCTCGAACGGTTTTTAAATTAAATTAAAATTAAAAAGGAATAAATTGCATAGCTTTTGCATAAGCTAATAAAAATTTTCATTATGGCTTATACAGTAGTTTCAGTATTTCCGGTAACAGCAGATACCGACGAAATCAAAAGACAGTTAAAAGAAAACGGCATTGACGAAGCAAACATTGTTGTTTCAAAATCGAATGTAGAAAGCGGAGCATCTGCGGATGACTATCAGGAAGATGAACAGACCAAGGGATTTTTCGAATATACCTTTGCACACGATGCAGAAATGTTGGATGCATACCGTAAACACAGTGTTGGAAAAAACAACATCGTGGTGTATGCCGATAGCGTGGAGCAGGCAACGACTGCCAATTCTGTGTTAAACAGAAGCGGAGCGCTTGAAGTATACAGAAAACCTTCGGAAAATAAAACCGACATTCCTGAAGGGATGACCGAAGAAGAATACAACGGAATTATTGCAAAAGCAAAAAACAACTTATATTTCTTAGGTTCGGAAAGAGTATATCACTCCAACGTTATTCGGGGAATGGATGATCCGATGGATGATTTGGGATCTAAAGACTAAACAATACAATCAGATAATAAAAACACATAAAAATAAACCGGCTGTTTCAGATGAAGCAGCCGGTTTTCGCTAATTATTGTGGGGCAAAATTAGGGTAATAATACTTTGTCAATTCCATGGATAATCCCGTCGCTGCACTGGATCGTTATAAAGATCATGCACAATTACCCGGAAAAAGTAAAGATTCAATTTTTTTATACTTCCATTGTATAAGTGTAGAATGGGATAGACAAATTCTATACCTTTTTTATTTTGATTATAAATTTTAAAATTTATTTTCAAATTGTTTGGCAGTTTCAAAAATTGTTTTACTTTTGTGGCTCGAATCAGATTTTTAACCTTAAAAAACGACGAAACAAATGTTCAGTAAAGTACATATTTCTACAGCAGGATTGCCTTTCGCAAAGGCAGGGCTTCGTCGTTGGGTACATTCTTAGAATAACAGTATAATGAAATATCAGAACCCGGAGCCGTAAAGATTCCGGGTTTTTTATTGCGCAATATTTCAAACTCATAACAGGTTTTCCCGGACTCTTTTTTCAACAATACAGGAACAATATCAAACAGTTTTTTTAGAAGCTGTTTCCCGCTATCCGTTGCAATCTTTTTTTTCAAAAAAGGATTTCCACTGCTATCGGGGCTAGTGATAACGTTCCGCACAATGATCTTATAACTTCAAAAGGATGTAAGGTTAAAGCAGATATCAGGATGATGCACACAACTTTGTATGTCGCTTTAACAGTTGATAGTAATGGAAAAAGACAACCTCTTGTTTTTCAGAATCAGAAATCTGAGAAACAGGAAAAGAATAATTAAAAAGGATATAGAGAAACAGGTCAGGCAAAAATGTAAATACCGGAGAAGACTTTGGGAAATAAAACGGGATATTCCGTTGGTTCCTTTGGATAAACCTTATCAAAAGGGCTTTGTACGTTTTTTTGTGGTAAGGGATGATGTAAAAAGATCAGGTAATGGCAGATTCTTCGAAGAACTTCTGAAAAAAGTGAATACGGAAATGTATTCTCCGACGCGTAAATTTCTCAAGAAAAAACGGAGACATGGACGCAGGATTTATGTCGCGAAAGAACATAAGATTGCCAATATCTATCCCTGGCAATGGGATAGTCCAAAGCTAGGACTTACCGCAAGAGAAAAGGAATATTTTGTCATGAAAAATAATTACTGTCCTATTAAAAAGTCAATCGAAGTTTATTATGAATTTATTGAACCCTGGAGGTTTGTATTAAAAGTAAGACCAAATATCATTACCCATTACAAGCCTTTGCAGGCAGATTTGGAAAAAGAAATCGATGAGACCGATGCTTTTTTAGATCGGCATAAAGTTCAGGGGATCATTCATAAAACAATTTACGGAAAGCCCGATCGATGGAAAAACAAACACAGCCGCGATCGGATGAAAAGCCTGAAAGCCTTTCACTATACCGCTTCTGCAAAAGAAATTGCAGGCATTTTAGAGGACTGCAACGTCCTGAAAATTTAAAAATAAAACAATGGGAAATTTAAAACTAAAAGGAAAAGACATATTGAAATTAGGATATCCGAACAACCAGAGCGTAAACGTTGCGCTGGAAGTGATGAAAAGAAACTTTGCAACCAAAAACATTCATCATGTAAAAGCTCTTCTAAAGGAAATCCTGATCCACCCGGAGGATTTTGAAAAAGATCTCACCTTCGGACAAATTGCGGAAGCTCTGCTTTCCTCAAAAAAAACGGAAAAAAGAATGCTGAATACCCACCGGGCCGCATTTCAGGTTTTCGGAAACAACATTTCGGACGAAGCGAAAAACCAGTTGTATACTGCGCTGAAACTTCCGGTTTCCGTACAGGGGGCGCTGATGCCCGATTCCCACAGCGGATACGGGCTTCCGATCGGCGGAGTATTGGCCGTAGAAAATGCAGTGATCCCTTATGGCGTTGGCATGGACATCGGATGCCGGATGAGCCTCAGCATTCTCGATACCCCAGTATCTTATCTGGACGGTGCTAAAGACAAATATGAAAAAGCACTTGCCGAGCATACCAAATTCGGGATGTATGAAACCCAAAAATCCCACATCGACCACGAAATTTTCGAGCGGGATACCTTTGATATGATCCCGCTGCTGAGAAGGCTCAAAGGGAAAGCCATCAGGCAGATGGGAAGCTCCGGCGGTGGAAACCATTTCGTGGAATTCGGGGAAGTGGAAATCACAGAAGAAGATCCGCAGATTGGTTTGCCGAAAGGAAAATACCTCGGCATCCTCTCGCACAGCGGTTCACGCGGGCTCGGTGCGGAAATCGCCCAGTATTATTCCAGGATGGCTGTAGAGCAGTGCCCGTTACCGAAAGAAGCACAGCAGTTTGCGTGGCTGGACTTAAGCACCCATCTAGGGCTTGAATACTGGACGGCGATGAATCTGGCAGGAGATTATGCTTCTGCCTGCCACGACGACATCCACCGGAGGCTGGTAAAAGCAGTAGGCGGAAGGGTAAAAGCCAGAATAGAAAACCATCACAATTTTGCCTGGAAAGAAATCCACAACGGTAAAGAAGTGATTGTTCACCGGAAAGGAGCCACCCCGGCCAATGAAAACGAATTGGGGATGATTCCCGGATCCATGACCGCTAAAGGCTTTATTGTCCGCGGAAAAGGAAACCCGGATTCCCTGAACTCAGCATCTCACGGTGCCGGAAGAGCCCATTCCAGAGGCGAATGCCGAAGCCTGTTTACCCAGAATGACATTAAAAAAGAGCTGAAACTCAAAAATGTCACGCTGATGGGCGGAAATGCGGAGGAAGCGCCGATGGCCTATAAAGACATCAATGAAGTGATGAACGCACAGAGCGAACTGGTTGATATCCTGGGAACATTCCAGCCAAGAATAGTAAGGATGGACAAGTAAATGGCTGATGTAACACCATCAAACCTCATAGGTTTTTAAAACCTATGAGGTTTATAAAAACAAAAAACAATTAGAAAATTAAAAATGGGAGCACCACATAATATAAAAAGATACGGTGAAGTCTGGCCGGAATTCAGAATCCGGTACGGGCTTGAAATTTTAGAAAAATTAAAAGATAAAGTCATTATTTCAGGAGGCTGGGCATGGCACTTTATGTCCAAATCCGGGCATACGGAATATAAGCATGCGCATGACCATAAAGATATTGATGTGTTTGTTAAAAAAGAACAGGTCGCGGAAGTCGTAATGATTCTTCAGCAGGAGGGTTTTCAGAAAGTCTGGACCAGATACGATCATCTTCCGAGCCAGGAAAATTTCCGCCGGTACGAGAAAACAACAGAAATGGAAAACGGAAAATTCCACAGGATCACTATCGATTTCTTTGAAAGGAATGATCTGGAAACAGTTGAAACCAATGGATTTACTGTAGTAAAACCGGAGGTTCTTCTTTCTTTTTACAGAAATATCCATTCCAGTGATAAATGCTGGGCGGTAATGGCCGCAAAAGATCTGGTGGAAAAAGGAATTGATCCTGTTGGCCATCCGAGATTAAGTGAAATGCCAAAATAAAGAAAAATGCAAAAAAGATATAAACAACAATATTCTTCCTATTACAACACCGCTCTGGTCGTTTGTCCCAATTGCGGAGAAGATGCCCTGGTGAAAAACGTAGGTAATTATAAGCAGGCTTCTCTGGAATGCCGGCATTGCAGTTTACGGAAGAGCGGAAATGAACTGGTGTTTTACAAAGCTTTTATAAAGCTGTATTGCCCTTCTTGTGCACATCCGATCCGTTATGAGCAGGGAAAGTTAAAAGAAAAGCCTCAAAATATTACGGTACCAT
This sequence comes from Chryseobacterium sp. SORGH_AS_0447, assembly GCF_030818695.1. Lineage (NCBI taxonomy): Bacteria > Pseudomonadati > Bacteroidota > Flavobacteriia > Flavobacteriales > Weeksellaceae > Chryseobacterium > Chryseobacterium sp. SORGH_AS_0447. Next base: position 661,674 of record NZ_JAUTAR010000001.1, read on the forward strand.
GTGACGAATGCGATGCTTCATTTCAGGTTCAACCGAAAATAGAGAAATATTTAGATTCTTACGGAAGAGAAACAGGACTGATCCATGATCCGGTTTTCGGATATCCGTACTTTTTTCAGGAAGATTTTAAAGGAAAACTCTTTTGGGCCAAAAACAGAGAACATCTGCTGGAAATGGAAAGTTACGTTTCTTCCGGTCTGAGAACGCTTCCTTACAGAATGCGTATGGTAGAAAGACTGCCGACTTTTATTAAAGAAGCTAAAAACCGGGAAGCCATCTTAAAAATTTTACAGAAATGGAAAAACTCATACAAATAACCGCAGGAAAAGGACCTCTGGAATGCCAGTGGGTCGTCGCCAAAGTGCTGAAAGTTTTTCTGGAAGAAATAAAGAACAATAACATAGCCTATGAAATCATCCATCGTGAAAACGGTGATGAAAACCTGACGCTGAAATCCGTAACCCTCCTTTTGAAATCAAAAGATATACAGGATTTTTTAGCATCATGGCTGGGAAGCGTCTGCTGGATTGGCAAAAGCACCTTCCGGAAACAGCATAAACGCAGCAACTGGTTTGTTGGGATCTTTGAACTCGAAGAATTGGAGAAAGTCAGCTTTCATGAAAAAGATATTCAGTTTCAGACTGTAAGGAGCCAGGGAAGCGGCGGACAAAATGTGAATAAGGTGAACACGGCCGTACGGGCAACACATATCCCGACCGGCCAAAGTGTTTTCGTACAGGACTCCCGTTCGCAGCTTGAAAATAAAAAACGTTCAGTAGAGCGGCTGAAAGCAAAAGTCCTGGAGCAGAATATAATACAGCTGCAGAAAAGAATGCAGGAAACGTGGAACAACCACCTGAATGTACAGCGCGGAAATCCGGTGAGAACATTCTCCGGAACCGATTTTAAAAAGAATTATCAGGAAAAGTCTTTTAAGAAACAGAGGCATCACCTGAAAAATGAACTCAAAAATTATAGAAATGACCTTAACTAAAAGTAAATATTATTTTGAAGCCCTCGACCATTATCCGTACAACCTGCCGGATTGTATGGAAGCTTTGAATTATGCCCTCTCTTATGATCCGGAAGATGCCGATGCGCTCTGTCTTATGGGCAGGATCTACAGCGAAATGCTCAGCGATTACGAAAAAGCAAAATGCTATTTTGAAGAAGCCATGCAATATGATGTAACCAATGTTAATACACCACAATATTATATTATCTGTCTGCTGAATAACGAAGATCTTCAGGAAGCCGAAAAGCTGATTGAATATTCACTGAAAATAAAAGGCGTTGATAAGGCAACCCTGTGGATGTACAGATCCATGCTTTCCGAGAAAAGAGGAAGTCTGGTGAATGCACTGAAATTTTTAACACAGGCAGAGAAGTATTGCTTTACGGAGTGCAGTCTGAGCAATATAAAAAGCCGCAAAAAATTTATCAAATCCAAAATGCCTAAAAAACCCAAAATTAAAAAGGAAAAGGAGACGAAATAAGTCTCCTTTTTTATAAATTTAATGATGAAATTACGGTTTGAAATAAAACAGCTCCGGCTAAAGGAGACATTTTCTATTGCTTATGGAAATTACGATAGGAGAGAGGCCCTGCTAGTAAAATTACAACATAACGACTGTTCCGGCTACGGTGAATGTGTAGCCATCGATTACTATAAAATAGATCTGCCGAAATTTATTTTATCCTTAAAGGAAATTCAGCAGCGGATCGAAAGCCAGGATATCGTTCCCCCAAAGGCATTTTTTAGTTTTCTGCTGGGCCTGTCTCTTCATCAGTTCTTACTTTCTGCACTGGATTGCGCTTACTGGGACCTTTTCGGAAAGCTCGAAAATAAAAGTTTTATCGAACTGAATAACCTGCCTTCAAAAGATTTGGCAGAAAGCTCCATTACGGTTTCCGTAGGGGAAATTGAGCATCAGATCGAAAAGATTAGAAACAGCAGCTGGAACAGGTTCAAAGTAAAATGCAAAGGACTGAACAAACGGCATGTTGAGAAGCTCTTGCAACTTGATCTGCCTATCGCTTTGGATTCCAACGCCAGTTTTACCGATGAAGATTGTATATGGCTGCAGGAAAATGTGGACGTCCAAAAATTTTCCTACCTCGAGCAACCCAGGCCGGTGGGTCATTTTCAGGTTTTATCTAAAGAAGGTTTTGCCAACTGGATGGCAGATGAAGATTGCCAGAACATCAGTTCGCTGGAACAGCTGACTCCCTTCTACAAAAGCATTAATATCAAACTTATGAAATGTGGCGGCTTGACTCCTGCTTTAGAAATGGTATCAAAAGCCCGGGCGTTAAACTATAAAATTATGATCGGCTGTATGACAGAATCGACCGTCGGAATTTCCGCAGGCTGTGTTTTGGCCGGGTTGGCCGACTACGCCGATCTGGATGGCGCGAATCTTATTGCCAACGACTATGCTTCCGGCAGTTTTGTAGACCATGGTAAGATCATCCTGTCTCCAAAACCGGGGCTGGGAATTGAAATGTTGTAAAGTGAATGGTCAATTTGCTGTGCGCGTGAATTTTTTCCTGATCAGTTAAACAGAAATAAATAAAAAATAGGCTTTTGAGAAAGCCTATTTTTTATTTACGGAGATCAGATAATCATAAACCATCTGATGTTGTTCATCGGTTAATTTGGCTTTCGGAGCCATTCTGCTCAGCGTATTGATCCATCCCTGGTCATCATGCTTTGCAGGATCAGGTAGCTTGTGGCATCGGTTACACGAATTTTCAAAAATACTTTTACCCTGAGCCAGCTGTTCGGATGAGGTGTATTTCGGCCCGGTTACGGCCACGCTTTTTGGTCCACACGATATCATCATCGTTGCGGAAGCGGCGATCATTCCCAACATCAGTTTTTTCATAATAATATTTTTTTATAGTGAATTATTTTTTCACAGACACGATATAATCGTATACCCACTGGTGCTGCTCATCGGTCAGTTTTGCCTTTGGAGCCATCCAGTTCATAATTCCTACCCATTGTACCGGTGTATGAGCGGTCGGATCCGGCAGTTTGTGGCATCTTCCGCACGAGTTTTCGAAGATGCTTTTTCCCTGCGCGATTTGCGCTGCCGTAGATTTGGAAGCTACCGGAGTGGTTGCCGTAGAAGCCTTCGGTGTACAGGATGCCAGTAAAATAGCAGTGAACGAAGCTACAGCAATGATTTTTTTCATGTCTAAACAATTTTTGATTGAAACAAATGTAGCAAATTCCCTCTGCCATTGATAAACAGCTGCTTAATTTAGAAGAAATACAAATTAGAAAGGACAGGAGGGGTAAATGGTGAATTTTGCTTTGCAAATCAGTTTTGTTTCGCAAGTGAATTTAAGACCGCAGAAATTGACCATCGACTCGAAGAAATTCACAATTGACGTTCCGGTTCTTGTGAATTGCCGTTGATGGGATAATTTCCATACATTGAAAACAAAAATTCGAAGACAAGATCAATGGACTCTTGACGGTTCAAGCTTTAATCCTTATTTTTGAATCAATGAAATTTTCTACAGAAGAGCTGATAAACGGAATACAGTCGGGAAACAAACGCCTGATCGGGAAAGCCATTACCTTAGTGGAAAGTAAAAAAGCCGAGCACCGGCAGCAGGCGGAAGAACTGCTGAAACAGCTGATGCCCTACACCGGAAATTCCGTGAGGGTAGGAGTGACGGGGGTTCCGGGAGCCGGAAAATCTACCTTCATCGAAAATTTCGGGAGATTGGCGATTGCCAACGGAAAAAAAGTAGCCGTCCTGGCGATCGATCCAAGCTCGGCCATCAACAAAGGCAGCATTTTGGGCGATAAAACAAGGATGGAAGAACTGGCGAAAGAAGAAAATGCCTTTATCCGCCCTTCTCCAAGCTCCGGATTTCTGGGAGGAGTAGCCAATACCACTTTTGAGACCATGATGATCTGTGAAGCGGCAGGCTACGATTATATTTTAATTGAAACCGTAGGCGTAGGACAGTCGGAAGTACTGGTCGCCGACATTACCGATGTTTTCTTATTTTTGAAAATCATCGGCGGCGGCGATGAGCTTCAGGGGATCAAGCGCGGAATCATGGAGATGGTAGATCTTATTTTCATCAATAAAGTAGAGCAGGACAATCTGCAGAAAGCCAAAAATACAAGGCTGGAGCTTAAACGGGCTTTAGACTTTATTCCGCCCAAAGAAAAAGGCTGGAAAGTTCCCGTTTTGCTCGGTTCGGCTTTACGGAACGAAGGGTTACCGGATATTTTTGAAAAAATTAATGACTTCATCAGCCTGAAGAAGAAAACCGGCCGATTTGAAGAAGTCCGCATTCAGCAGGCTGAAAAAAGGTTCGAGTATTGGGTTCAGGAATATATCCTGTCGATGATGAAGAAAAATAATTCGGTAGAAGAAGCCTATATTCAGCACAAAAAAAATGCTTCGGCAATGGTTTCCAATCCCAGTACCGAAGCAAAGTTATTCGTAGAAAAATTCTTATCCAAAGAATGATTATTCAGCAGAGGGCTTTTCTTTAGGTTCTTCATTTTTGGTGATGTACCCGTCATAAGAAATCGGCTGACGGTCGTTGCTTCTGATCGAAGTAAAAGCTTTTCCGTTTTTGAAAACTTCAATGGTGATTTCATCTACGGTACTTTGGTCATTAACCTTAATTTTCACAATGGTTTTACCCTTTTTGCCTGCCGATTGGCTTACATTAAAATCTTTTGTTGTAAACCGGTAACCGGACTGGCTTGTATTGCCGTATGAAGGATTGAATACCCGGCCGAAATAAGGCAGGGCCACATCCAGTTTACCTTTTCTTACATCAATGGAATAGTTGCCTCCCGAAAGATCCAGAATTCTTGTAGACGTTGTGTTGGGAAGTGAATTCATTACATTGATGACATCATAATTCGTAGGCGTTGCCCGTTGGGCATGAAATGAGAAGTCCCCGGAATTAACGAGCGCAGTAACTGCCTGGGCATCTCCTGTTCCTGTCTGTGACGAGCAGCTTTGGAAAGATAGCAGAAAACCTAAGATGAATATAATTGAAATATACTTTTTCATGTTTTTATAATAATTAATTAGTATCTCTAAACAAGCAAAATGTATGCAAATATACCGATAGAAAATTATTTTGGAATAAAAATTGTAAAGGTTGAACTAATACACTCGAAATATGAAAATAAAACACATTTTTGGAATAGGAGCAATGGCTCTTTCAGTGGCAGCCTGTACTACAAACCCGATTACGGGAAGATCCTCATTACAGCTGGCCAACAATTCAGAGATTGCAACAATGGCAGCCCAGGAATACAGAACTACCTTAGGAAAATCTAAAGTGGTTACAGGAACGGCAGACGCAAGAAGAGTGACGAGCGTTGGATCAAGAATTAAATCTGCTGCCGAAAGATACTATCAGCAAATCGGACGTTCCGGAGACCTTGCCAATTACAACTGGGAATTTAATCTTATCCAGAGCAACGAACTCAACGCATGGTGTATGCCTGGCGGTAAAGTAGCGGTATATACCGGTATTCTGCCGATTACAAAAAATGAAAGCGGATTGGCTGTAGTAATGGGACACGAGGTTTCGCATGCTTTAGCAGGACATGGAAATGAAAGAATTTCTCAAGCCATGGTTGCACAATATGGAGGACAGATCCTTGGAGGGTCTATTTCCAATGCACAATGGGCAAGTGTTTTCCAGCAGGTTTATCCTATCGGTTCTCAGGTAGCTTTACTGAAATATGGCAGAAACCAGGAATCTGAAGCAGATGAAATGGGATTGTACCTGATGTCGATGGCTGGATATGATCCGAGAGAAGCGATCCCATTCTGGAGCAGAATGGAAGCGGCATCCAAAGGGGCCAGACAACCGGAATTCCTTTCAACGCACCCGAATCCGCAAACCAGAATTGCAGATATCAACAAAGATTTGCCAAAAGCACTTGAATACTACAGAGCTGCAGGAGGAAAAATATAACATTAAATTTAATTCAGAATAAAAATAAAAGCCTTATTGAATTTTATTAAATTTGATAAGGCTTTTTAATACCAAACACACTATGAAAAATTTAACCATTATCGGGCTTGTGCTTCTTGCCGTTTCTATTCTGCTGTTTTACCTTACAGCCAACAATTTTACCATTAACGATTTGGGAATGCCTCATATTATGGGTATCCTGGGAGGAATTGGGATCGGTCTTATCATCGGAGGAATGGTAGGCTATGTAAGCAAAGGCAGTGCTATAAAGGAAGAGCAGAAGAGAAAAGAATACCAGCAATTGCAGAGAGAAAAAGAAGAGCTGGAGAAGCAGGCCGCTGAAATCGCAAGACGTGAAGCCGAACTTCAGCAGCAAAGATCTTATAACAATCAAAATCCTCAAATCTAATGATCTGAGGATTTTTTATTAGTCGTTATTTTCGTTACTTAAAATTTATACCCAACACCTACCATAAAAAGGTTCGGTCTGTTGTCATAACGTATTTCTGTACCTGAAACCCTGTTGATAAAATTTCTGGAGTCTTTGCTGAAAGCTCCTTCATACTTTGCATTTACCAGGAATTGTTTAATTTCAAGCTGGGCTCCGAACTGGTAACCTACGGTAAAATTATTGCTTGCATTTTCCTGGAAGTCGTTGAAGGTATCTTCTTTTGCCAGATTATAACTTGCTACGGGCCCAATATATACGCCTAAAAGATCACCCAATACTTTATGCCCTACCAGAACAGGAAGGTCAATACGGCTGCTTTTAACATCAAAAGTTGTATTCTCTGTGGTGAATTCATTTTTGAAATTCGTGTAGTATAATTCCGGCATTAAGAAAAATGATGCGGGAAGATTGGCTTTCAGGGACAACCCTACGTTGAATCCTACGTTATTCTTTCCTTCTCCCTGGATGGCCTGGTTTACCGTACCTTTAAAGTTTTGCCACGAAGGAGATCCTGTAGGGAAGATTAGGTTTACTTTACCTGCCAGGGAAACCTGGGCTGAAGCAAAGACTGAAAATCCTATTAATGCGATACTAATTGCCTTTTTCATTGTCGTCTATTTTTGTGATTGTATTATCAATAGTCTTATTATTCTCAAGCAGATATTCTCTAAGCTCTTTAAACAGTTCCGATGAATAAACGAAATCAATCAGGTTTTTATTGCCTGCCGTAATCAGTACATCCTTATTTCCTTCCCATTCTTTAAGACCCAACCTTAGATAAACGATTTTTTCACCGATCGTCATTACCGAATTCATATCGTGGGTATTAATAATGGTGGTGGTATTATATTCTTTGGTAATCTCAATCAGAAGATCATCAATAATGTTTGAAGTATAAGGATCCAGCCCGGAATTGGGCTCATCACAGAAAAGGTATTTCGGGTTATTTACAATGGCCCTAGCAATAGCTACCCTTTTCTGCATTCCCCCGGAAATTTCAGATGGAAATTTCCTGTTGGCTTTATCCAGGTGAACTCTTCCGATTACATCAAAAACCCTTTTCTTCTTTTCCCTGAAGGTAAGATTGGTAAACATATCCAGCGGGAACATAATATTTTCTTCTACCGTCAGGGAATCGAACAATGCGCTGCCTTGGAATACCGTTCCGATTTCAGACCGGAGGTGCTGTTTCTCATCACGGGTCATTACATTAATATCTTTTCCGTCGAATAAGATTTCCCCTGACGTCGGCTGATACACATTCAATAAGCTTTTCAGAAAAACGGTTTTTCCTGATCCACTTTGCCCAATTATTAAATTTACTTTTCCTTTATCAAAACTTGTAGAAATTCCTTTCAGTACCTCCACACTATCAAAACTCTTTTTAAGATCTTTTACCTCAATCATCAGCTTAAAATTAATTGGGTTAATAACAACTCCGAAAGGATAATGAAAACCATCGTCCAAACTACTGCTTGTGTACTTGCTCTACCTACTTCCAGGGAACCTCCTTTTACATTATATCCGAAATAGGAAGGAACCGTGGCAATAACAAAAGCAAAAACGATTGTTTTGGTAAATGCATAATAAACGAAAAGATTTGGCATATACATCTGGATCCCAGTAATATAATCATTTGTCGTCCAGTTACCCGTTAAAATCCCTGCGATGTAACCGCCTCCGATACCAAATACAATACTGATGGCGATCAATAAAGGGTTGAAAATAACACAGGCAATAATTTTCGGGAAAATAAGGAAGTTGGGAGAATTTACTCCCATGATATCCAAAGCATCGATCTGTTCCGAAACCCTCATCGTACCGATACTGGAAGCAATGTACGATCCTACTTTTCCTGCTAAGATAAGACTGATAATAGTAGGAGAGAATTCCAGTACCAAAACGGCCTTCGTCGCATATCCTACAAATGAAGGCGGAATCGGAAATGATGATGCGTCGAAATTATTAAACATCTGGATGGCAACTACCGCTCCTACGAATATAGATGTAAAGATCACCAACCCAAAAGAGTTGACGCCCAAATCATTGATTTCTCTCATGAACAGCTTCCAGAATACCCTCATTTTCTGAGGTTTCTGGATGGATTTGCCTAGAAGAAGGATATATTCTCCAATTGCTGTAAAAAACTTTTTTAACATTCTGCTAAATTAGACTTTTTTTATTGAATTAAATTAAAGTTGAGGTTAAGACTCAGGCTTTACTTTTCTACTGAAATGTAGTATATCATAATGTAGACCAAACAAAACTATTTTGCATTTTTATCGCCCGTTATCAACAGTAAAATGGTTTTCATGATGATCACGAAGTCAAGCAGAAAGCTCCAGTTTCTTACGTAGAAAGCATCTGCCAAAACCCTTTTGTTCATTTCTACTTTTACATTTCCTGCATCGCCGCGCAGCCCGTTTACTTGTGCCAGCCCGGTAATCCCGGGGCTTACCATGCTTCGTAAGCTGTAACGCCCGATTTTAGGTTTGTAATAATCATCTACCGCCAGCATATGCGGTCTTGGTCCTACGACCGACATTTCGCCTTTGAGCACATTCAGAAACTGCGGCATTTCGTCAAGACTGGTCTTTCTTAAAACTTTTCCAAGCCGGGTAATCCTCGAGTCGTTTTCAGCGGTTGTTCTTGTAGATGATTCCTCATTTACCACCATTGTCCGGAACTTAATGCATCGGAATACCTCTTCATGGAACCCATATCTTTCCTGAATAAAAAATACCGGGCCCTTTGAGGATAATCTGATGAGAATAGCGATAATTGGGAACAGCCAGGAGCAGATTCCCACCAATACAATGACAGAAAATACAATATCAAATGCTCTTTTCAACAGAAAATTGGAATAATAATCCAGCGGATACTTTGCCTGGTTCAGAACAGGCTGTGTCTGGATATAACCCATGTTGTATAAAAAGAAATTATTCTGTGCAATACTCGGAAGCAGAGAAATATTAACTTTATTGGCTTCAGCCAGTCTGAAAATTTCTTTTTCCTCCCGGTCATCATAGGTATTTTCTATCGGGATAAATAAGGTATGGATCCCATTGCTTTTCCAGAATTCCACCAGTTCATCAGGCTTTATTTCGGTTTTCGGATATTCAAAAATCTTGTATCCGTAGTCTTTTCTTTCTTTCAGAACATTCTTTAGAACCTCCGAAGAACTGTTTTCATTGAGGAACATGATATTCCGGTGATTGATTCCCAGGCTCCGGATATATTTGATCCCGAAAAAGATCAGCGATTTAGCCAGGAATATGAAGAAAAACAAGTAAAATGAAAGCCAGTAGATATCTGAATTGAAAAATACATTGTAACTGACTTTTCCAAGCAGTAAAAGCCCGAGAATAAACAGCAAAAAATGGACAAGAAGACGCTCCAGAAATAAAGTATAGGTTAAATTCCTCGGGATATTATAGATCTTTGTTCTGCCACTGAGCAGCATCCAGAACAAAAATAATAAGGCAAGGGAAAATAAATTCTGGTACCAGGTTTCCTGATTGTACTTTAAATTCTGGTTCCTGCTCAGGAAAAAGAATATAAAAATAGATGCAATAACCAGAAGGTCAAGCAAAACGATGATTAATTTAAGGTATCTGGAATATCGAATTCTCTGCATCTATCAGCATTTCGGATACAATAAGGCTAATTTACATATTTTTACGGAATATTCAGATATTTATGCGTCTGAACCGAAGCCCTCCATTCAGGGTGCTCCAGAATAAAATCTGTAATTTTTGGATACATTTCATCCCGCTTGCTCCATTCGCTCTGAAGATACAAAGTACAGTTTGCAGAAACTTTCGCCGCCTGTTCCTGCGCAAATTTAAAATCGTTGTTATTGAAAACGATAACTTTAAGTTCGTGGGCCCTGGCATAGATTTCTTCTTTCGGAAGCCCGGTTTTTTTAGGTGAAAGCGTAATCCAGTCGATCTGCCCGCTCATCGGATAAGCTCCTGAAGTTTCAATGTGAACGGTGCAGCCAAGGGCTTTTAACCTGGAAGTTAACACATCAAGATTCCACATTAAAGGCTCTCCGCCTGTTAAAACAATAGTTTTGCAGTGCCTTGCCGCTGTTTCTGCAATTTCTTGTGCATTCATCAGCGGATGCAGGGTCGGATCCCAGCTTTCTTTTACATCACACCAATGGCACCCGACATCGCAGCCGCCCAATCGAATAAAGTATGCTGCTTTTCCGGTATGTGCCCCTTCTCCCTGAAGAGTGTAAAAATGCTCCATCACCGGGAGCATTTTACCTTCTTTTAATAAAATATCTTCTTCTATTTTCATTTTACAATTAGTCGTTATAGACCGAAGTTTTGTAAGCAATGATGGTATTTTTCATCAGCATTGCTCTGGTCATAGGCCCAACACCTCCCGGTACCGGCGTGATCCAGCTTGCTTTTGCAGCGCAGCTGTCGAAATCCACATCACCTGCCAGGTAATATCCTTTTGGAGAATCGTTGTCTACTCTTGTAATCCCTACGTCCACGATTACGGCTCCTTCCTTGATCATATCTCCTTTCAGGAAATGAGGATCTCCCAGGGCGGTAATAACGATGTCTGCCTTTTTAGTATATTCTTCGATGTCTTTCGTATAAGAGTGAGTAAGGGTAACGGTAGAATTTCCCGGAAAATCTTTTCTTCCCATCAGAATACTCATTGGTCTTCCTACGATTTTGCTTCTTCCGATAATGACACAGTCTTTCCCTTTTGTTTCAATATTATATCTTTCTAATAACGTTAAAATCCCAAACGGGGTAGCCGGTAAAAAAGTATCCATTTCCAAGGCCATCCTTCCGAAATTTTCCGGGTGGAAGCCATCTACGTCTTTTCTTGGGTCGATGGCGTTAATGATTTTTTCCTGATCGATCTGGTCCGGCAAAGGAAGCTGAACGATAAACCCGTCCACTGCTTTCGACTTGTTCAATTCATCAATTTTTTCCAATAATTCAGATTCGGAAACCGTGCTTGGAAATTTTACAAGGCTCGACTGAAATCCTACTTCCTCACAGTCTTTTACTTTGGAATTCACATACGCTTTGCTCGCTCCGTTGTTCCCCACCAGAATGGCTACCAAATGCGGGGCTCTTCTTTTTCCGGCAACGATTTTTTCAACCTCAGCCTTGATTTCCTGTTTTATTTCTTTGGATATTTTTAATCCGTCAAGAATTTCTGCCATTTTTACTTTTATTTATTAGATTTATAATAATTAATCAGTCCGTTGGTTGAAGTATCATGAGAGGTAACCGTCTCATTGCTTTCAAGTTCCGGTAAGATTTTATTAGCTAAAACTTTTCCTAATTCCACTCCGAACTGGTCGAAACTGAAAATATTCCAGATCACACCCTGTACGAAAATCTTGTGCTCATACAACGCAATCAGTTGTCCTAATGAAAAAGGAGTTAATTCGTTGAATAAAAAAGAGTTGGTAGGAGTATTTCCGTGGAAGACCTTATAATTTAACAGGAATTCGATTTCTTCATCGGATTTTCCTGATGCTTTAAGTTCTGCCTCAACTTCTTCTTCCGTTTTCCCGAAAGCAAGGGCTTCGGTCTGGGCAAAGAAATTGGCCAGTAATTTATCCTGATGGTCGGCCACTTTATTCGGGCTTTTTGCATAAGCAATAAAATCAGCCGGAATCAATTCTGTTCCCTGGTGGATCAGCTGATAGAATGCGTGCTGTCCGTTGGTTCCAGGCTCTCCCCAGATGATCGGTCCCGTTTCATAATCTACAAACTCCCCGTTACGGTCTACACATTTTCCGTTGCTTTCCATATCGCCCTGCTGAAAATAAGCCGGGAAACGGTCTAAATATTGAGAGTAGGGAAGGATAGCATAAGTGGTTGCCGCATAGAAATTGCGGTACCAGATTCCGATAAGTCCCATGAGAACAGGAATGTTTTCTGAGAAGTCTGCGGTCTGGAAATGCTGGTCGGTATCATAAGCTCCTCTTAACAGCTGCTCAAAATTTTCGTAACCTACCGCCAGCACGATGCTTAAGCCGATGGCACTCCAAAGGGAATATCTTCCGCCAACCCAATCCCAGAATTCAAAGATATTCTCTTCTGCAATTCCGAAATCTTTAACGGCCTGGACATTAGTAGATAAAGCAACAAAGTGTTTTGCTACATCTTCCTGTTTTCCAGCTTTTAAAAACCAGTCTCTTGCCGAATGGGCATTGGTCATGGTCTCCTGGGTGGTAAATGTTTTGGAAGCGATGATGAATAAAGTGGTCTCAGGATTTAAGTTCTTTACCACTTCTGCGAGATGATTACCATCCACATTGGAAACAAAGTGAACGTTTAATCTTGTTTTAAAATGCTTAAGCGCAGAAACAACCATTACCGGTCCCAGATCCGAACCTCCGATCCCGATATTCACTACATCCGTAATCTCTTTTCCACTGAATCCTTTATGTGTTCCTGAAATAATGCTTTCGGAAAAAGATTTCATATGATCCAGCACCCTTTTAATTTGAGGCTTGATATTTTCCCCGTCTACCAGAATTTCTTTATCCGAAAAATCCCTTAAAGCCGTATGCAATACTGCTCTTCCTTCCGTTTCGTTGATCTTATCACCGGAAAACATTTTGGAAATGGCGTCTTTCAGCTGGCATTCTTCTGCCAGATTCAGCAGAATGTTTTTTGTTTTGGAATCCAGCAGGTTTTTAGAATAATCAAACAAAAAGTTGGTTCTCTTGATTGAAAATTCGTTAAAACGGTTGGGATTGTATTCAAAAAGGCTTCTCAGATCGAAGTCATTATTGGCAAACTGTTCATCCAGCGCTTTCCAGCTATTGGTTTGGGTCGGGTTTATTTTCGATAGCATATATTTAGAAATTAAGGTGTTAGGGTTTCGGATTCAGGATCTTTAAATACCGAATCCTTCCGCAACATTATTGATGTGCAAATTTACGGAATTTTACTCCAATGATGTTAATGGATGATTAAAAATCAGTTGGTGAGTTCCAATTCAATTCCGACATTTCCGATCCCTTTGTTTGGATTTTGTGATCCGTTTTTGAATTGCCAGTTTTCACCGGATAGGTTGCCAATGATAATATTTTTTTGGTATTCTGTAACAGAGCCGATCAGCGGATCGTGTGCTTTCATATCTTGTTGCTCTCCATTTAAAGTCATTATTTTGTGATAGGAATTTTCTTCATTCAATATCCATTCAAATGCTACAATAATTCCTTGGTCAGGAAAAAGAAACGGCTTTGGAAAAATGTATTTTGTAAGTTTTTTCTTTTTATAGCAGGTAACAATAACCGATTTGTACAGATCACCCGGTAGACCATTTTCATCATAATAAATGTTGACTTTTATTGTAGCTGACGTCTTTGCGTTGAACCTTGAATAAAAACTTAGGGATTTAATAAATAAGGGTTCAGCAGAAATGTTGTTTCGGAATTCTTTACCGACCATCCAGATGGTATTATTAACACCGAAGAAAGTACCTTCTTGAGCCACTTTTCCCATTGTAAAGGTCTTGGATAGCTTAGGTTTGATAATTTGAACTTCATCAATCTCAAGATATTTAGGCTTCAGAAAGTAAATATTCTGATTTTTGTTAACCTTCAGGTTTTCATATCCGTAAGATTGGATTTCTGATATTTTTTCTTCCTGTTCAATATTAGCTGTACCGTTTTCTTCAGCATTGATGTAATAATCTTTGTCTTTTAAAATAAGTTTTGCGTACGGTACAGGTTTCTGGTTTTCTGCATCTAAAACTTTGATCTGAGTTTGGGAAAAAAGTAAGGCAAACGCAGTCAGAAGTGACATAATAATTAGTTTTCTCATCAAGTTATAGTTTTTTGTTAGTTAACGGATTTTTTAAAAATTTATTGAATAACCCTTAATTTTAAAATGCTTGATGACGAAATGTACATATGTGCTTGGGAATTATTATTTTTAAATTTAAATTGCTCACCCATGGCTCTATTCAACAGACGCGAATTTATAAAGAAATCATCATTAGGTTTTGGCTTTGCAGCTCTGCCTGTTCCAATTAAGATTTTATGGGGGACCGATTATATCTCGAAACGTCCAAAGCTGAGCGAAAGAAAATTTACTTCTGAAGCCGTTGAGAAGACAATCCGAGCTATAAAGAAATCCATTGCCGACGAAGAACTGGCCTGGATGTTTGAGAACTGCTTTCCCAACACACTCGATACGACGGTAAAATTTTATGAGAAGAATGGCAAGCCTTTTACTTACGTCATTACGGGTGATATCGATGCCATGTGGCTGCGTGATTCGTCAGCGCAGGTTTACCCTTATTTAAGTCTTGCCAATGAAGATGAAAAACTGAAAAGTCTGCTAAAAGGTGTTATCAATAAACAGATAGAATGTGTTCTCCTCGATCCGTATGCGAATGCGTTTTTTAATGATGCTTCCAAAATCAGCGAGTGGAAAAATGACCTTACGGAAATGAAACCGGGAATTCATGAGCGGAAATGGGAGGTGGATTCGTTGTGTTATGTCATGCGCTTGTCTTATAATTACTGGAAGGTAACGGGAGACGCTTCTGTTTTTGATAACGACTGGAAAAAAGCCATGCTTCTGATCCAGAAGACTTTTAGGGAACAGCAGCGGAAAGAATCAAAAGGACCGTATAAATTTCAAAGATCGAACGGAAATCCGCTGGATACCCAGTTTGCAGGAGGCTACGGTAATCCGACGAAAAAAGTGGGGTTAATTCATTCGATGTTCAGACCTTCGGATGATGCCACCTTTTATCCTTTTTTAATTTCTTCCAATATGTTCGCAGTAGTTTCTTTACGGGAAACGGCGGAAATTTTTTCAAAAGTTTTTCATGATGAAAATGCTTCTGCTCAGTTCATAAATTTAGCTCAGGAAGTAGATGATGCCATCCAAAAATATGCTGTTTTAAATCATCCGTCAGCCGGAAAGATCTATGCACTGGAAATTGACGGTTTCGGAAACGGACTGTTTATGGACGATGCCAATGTTCCGAATTTATTATCCATTCCTTATTTGGGCTACCGGTCTAAAGAAGATGCCATTTATAAGAATACAAGAAAATTTTCTTTGAGCAAAGCCAACCCGTGGTACAGCGAAGGGAAATTTGCCAAAGGAATCGGAGGCCCGCATATCGGCGAACATAAAATCTGGCCGCTTGGGCTGATTATGCAGGCTTTAACTACCGACGACAAGGAAGAAATTGTTTCCTGTTTAAAAATGCTGAAAGCTACCCACGCCGGAACAGGATTTATCCATGAATCCTTTGATGTCGATAACCCGAAAGATTTTACAAGATCCTGGTTTGCCTGGGCAAATACGCTTTTTGGCGAACTGATCCTTCATCTCCACCGGACGAATCCTGAAATCCTGAAAAGGAAATTTTAAAGATAAACCTCCGGGTTGCCAGAGGTTTATTTGTAAAACTTACAATATATATAAATAACCAAAGGTTATGATCGCTTATATTTCTGTGCTTGGTTCTTGTTTTTTTGCAGGTTTTCTTCTTTTTACCATAAAAACAATTACGGTTCCAATCAGTAGAAACGGCCAGACAGCTACCAGCCCGACAATAATTTTCTGGATCAGGTAAAACCCTTCTACAAATGCTGATTTCAGGCTGTAAAGAAAATCAAAGGTATATTGATCATCAATGCTTTCGGTATTGGTAAGGGCGATCGTTGCTATTCTTACTTTAGGCTCTTTAATGTAGATATCAACAGTACTGTACTTCAGCTGATCCGTTACATCCATATTGGCCATCTGCTGTAGATTGTCCTCTGCCATATTATTGTTGCTCATATTCACTTTATCCTTATTGGTCTTGAGCTGATTAATATTTTCTCCGGTTTTTTTTATCCTTTTTCCTTCCAGTTCAGCGTATTTTATCCCCGACGTAACGTCTTCCGCATTGATCGACCGGGAATTTAGGAACAGTTTTTTATTGTTCACCAAAGTCAGCAGTTCCCCGAGCCGGGCTGTCGGAACCCTTACTTTCATGGTATTTTCAGATTGGTACTTTTTAACGAGCACCGCTTCTTCATCCGATGTATTGTAAGTATTTTCAGAAACAACATTGCTTTTCAGATCGCTGTGCGTTACAAAACCGCCCAATTCCTGAACCGATTTTTCAATGGAAATAGTTGCGTCATATACGTCTTTTACTTCCATATTCACTTCTGCTGTTTTAATGAACTGCTTGTCTTTTACTTTCATGGTAGCCGCTGAATAAATGCTGTCTGAGATCACCATGGCGGAATCTTTGGTTGCGTTGGCTTCGTAATCTGCTGTAGTTTCTCCTTTTTTGCATGAATATATTCCTAGTAGAAGAATTCCTGCCAATGATAATCTGATGTACGTTGTTTTCATAAGTCTTATTTTTTAATGTTTGCTTATTCCAAAGTTCATAAGGAATCATTTGTAAAGCTTGAAAATCTCAGGTAAACATTCTGTAAAGAAATATTCTGTTTTAAATTTTTGAAAATCAACAGTTTGTAAAATGATCCTGATCATAAAGCCTTGTTTTCGGAGTAATTTTTGCTTATCTTTTACAAAATCAAACACAACCATTATTATGTCTAATACCTTTTCTAAAATCAGAAATGCTATAGAATTATTCAGATCCATCGATTTTGACCAGCTGAGCACGATTTCCCAAAAAGTAAATCTTCCGAAACTGATGGAAAATTTCTCGAAACTGGATGATAAGCAACTTAAAGGAATGATGAAGATGTTGGATCCCAACCGTAAAAAGAAGGAGCTTCCGCCGATTGACGGTGATTTCTATGATGTTTCCCATACGTTAAGCGAGGAACATCGGGAAGTACAGCTGAAAGTGAGGGAGTTTATGGAGAAGGAAGTGAAGCCTTTGGTTAATCATTATTGGCTGAGAGACGAATTTCCCCATGAGCTGATTCCGAAATTCGCGAAACTTAACATCTGTGGAGTCACTTATGAAGGCTACGGCTGTCCGGGAATGCCTTTTCTGATGGAAGGGGTTATTGCGATGGAAATGGCACGTATCGATGCTTCCATTGCCACCTTTTTCGGTGTGCAGTCCGGCCTGTCAATGGGTTCGATCTACATTTGCGGTTCGGAAGAACAGAAGCAGAAGTGGCTTCCGCAGATGCAGAAGTTTGAAAAGATCGGAGCATTTGGGCTTACGGAACCAGAGGTTGGCTCCGGAGCAGCGGGCGGATTAACGGTAACCTGCAAAAAAACACCGGAAGGATGGGTTTTAAACGGGCAGAAAAAATGGATTGGAAATGCCACATTTGCTGATGTTATTATTATCTGGGCAAGAGACCTGGATGACGGAGAAGTAAAAGGCTTTATTGTTGAAAAAGATAATCCTGGATATTCTGTAGAGAAGATCAAAGGAAAAATGGCGCTGAGGATTGTTCAGAACGGTTTGATTACGCTAAAAGACTGTATCGTAACCGAAGAAAACAGGCTGCAGAATGCCAATTCCTTTAAAGATACGGCCAAAGTCCTGCGGATGACCAGGGCCGGCGTTGCATGGATGGCCACCGGCTGCGCGCGGGGTGCTTACGAAAGCGCTTTGGATTATACCCGGAAACGGGAACAGTTTGGAAAGCCGATTGCTTCTTTCCAGATGATCCAGGGCCACCTGGTGGAAATGCTGTCGAACCTTACGGCCATGCAGACGATGGTATTCCGGCTTTCGGAAATGCAGGATGAGGGAATTTTAAAAGATGAACATGCTTCGCTCGCAAAAGTATTCTGTACCATGAGAACCCGGGATATCGTTTCCAGGGCACGGGAAGTACTGGGCGGAAACGGCATCCTGCTGGAATACGATGTGGCCAGGTTTGTGGCCGATGCGGAAGCGATCTATTCCTATGAAGGAACCAAGGAGATCAATTCTCTAATCGTCGGAAGATCGATTACGGGCTTCAGTGCGTTTGTCTGAATTTGAAAAGAGGAAAGATTGTGAGTTAATTTAAATCAATTATAAAACTAACTTGCTATTGCTCTCTATATCATTATCAGATTTACACAAAAGAACACAGCCACTTTGCGCATAATAAATAAAGCCTTCAGTTCAACCGAAGGCTTCTTTATTTACAATATTTCAAAGTATTGGAAAATTCACTTATGAAGCAAAATTCACCATTCACTCCTCTAATCCATCTCTTTCAACGTGATATTCTTCGAGATTTTGTAGCTTTTCTTCTTGCGGTCGGGTGTTTCCTCTTCACCTAAGAGTTTTCCCCAAGGCTGCAGGCCCTCCACTCTTTCAAAAATAATTTTAATAATGGCAATGGCCGGGATACACAGGAACATGCCTGCAATTCCCCAAAGATGTTCGCCGATAATGATTCCCAGAAAGGAAAACAAAGCATTGATTTTTACTTTGGAAACCCACTACGAAAGGAAGGACAATATTTCCGTCAATGATATGAACGCCGATATATCCGAGCGCTACATAAATGCAGGTGGACGGAGTCGCCGTGGCGAAGGCGATAAAACAAGAGATTAAAAGACCGATGCAGATTCCCAAATAAGGAATGACATTAAGCAAGCCTGTCAGTACACCCAGCAAAATCGCATATTTTACACCTAATATGGTCAGGATAATGGAAGTTAAAGTAGAAACAATCAATACCTGAAGGCAAAGTCCGATGATGTATTTTTTAGTCATGATCCGTACTTCGCTTACAATCTCAAGAACGCTGGCTTTATGTTTTTCGTTAAAGACGGTAATGATGAAATTATTTAAAACCCTTCGGTAATTTAGGATAAAGATGAAGAACAGGAGAAAAAATACGACGAAACCTAGCCCTGTAGAAAATATCCCAAAGGTGAATCCTAGGATCACTCCGGTTGAAGAAAGGAGCTTACTGAGACCCTGGTCAATATAAGTCAGCTGCTGATCGATCTTTACGTGAAATGTTTTGGAAACCCAATGCTGAAGATCGTTTGCAACCGAATTAAACTGGTTTTTAAGATGGGGAATATCTTTGCTGAAATCCGAAAGCTGTGAACCGAAGAAATAAATCAGTCCCATTAAAACAGCCAGCATAAGCATTAAAGATGCAATCGTAGATAATGTCCTTTTGAATTTAAGCCTTCTTTCCAGGAAGTTGGCAATCGGCAGGAATAGCATCGCCATGAGAAATGCCAGAAAAAACGGAGCGAGAATGCTTTCTCCTAAAGCCAGAAGATAGCCAAGACCGATGATGCTGATGATAACAAGCGTCAGTTTTACAAGGAAAGGAAGTCGAAATACATTCATGATTTTTAATCTGTTTATAAAAATAATAAAAATCCTGTGAATTAAAGCATTAATATAAATTCACCCGGATTCTTTTGATGGCATTAGAAAATTCTGTGCCACAGCGTGGTACCATAAAACATATTTTCTTAATGTTCATCGTTGAATAAAATTAAAACACGTCCCAAAATCTGAGACGTGTTTGTGTATGTGAAATGATCTGTAATCTATTTTTCAATCGCAATGTCGATAACCTCTTCCATTCGGCTCACATAATGAACATTCAGGTTTTTCAGGTAATCCTTTTTGATTTCCTCTACATCCTTTCTGTTGGCTTCACACAGGATCACATCTTTGATACCTGCTCTTGTGGCGGCCAGCAGCTTTTCTTTAATTCCGCCTACAGGAAGAACCTTTCCTCTTAAAGTAATTTCTCCTGTCATCGCAAGATGAGGTTTTACTTTTTTGTTTTTATAAGAAGAAACCATTGAGGTAAGCATCGCAATTCCTGCAGAAGGTCCGTCTTTCGGTGTGGCCCCTTCCGGAACGTGAACGTGGATGTTTTTCTTTTCAATATCGTCCTGCGAAATTCCCAGCTCGTCATGTTTGGCTTTAATATATTCCAGGGCAATCGTTGCCGATTCTTTCATGACGGTTCCCAGGTTACCGGTCATGGTAAGATTGCCTTTTCCGTTGCTGAGAATACTTTCAATAAATAAAATATCCCCGCCTACGCTGGTCCAGGCAAGTCCTGTGACTACTCCCGGAACTCCGGTGATTTCGGACAAGCTTTTCGGTCTTGGTACCCCTAAAATTTCATCAATTTTTTCAACGGAGATTTTAGGATCGTAGTCTTTTACCAAAGCGGTCTGAAGAGCCACCCAACGGGCAATTCCCGCAATTCTTTTTTCCAGTGACCGAACGCCGCTTTCAGAAGTATGGGCTTCAATGATGTGCTTTAATTCATCATATCCGAGCTTGAACGATTTTGTGGTAAGCCCGTTTTCTTCCTGCTGTTTTTTAATCAAATGTCTCTTGGCAATCTCAATTTTTTCTTCCAGTGTATAACCGGCAATCTGGATAATCTCGGTTCTGTCCAGAAGCGGAGTCTGAATGGTAGATAAAGAGTTTGCAGTAGCAATAAACATCACTTTGGAAAGGTCATAGCCCATTTCCAGGAAATTGTCGTAGAACGATTTATTCTGTTCAGGATCCAGAACTTCCAGCAACGCAGAGCTCGGATCACCATGCAAACCTTGCCCGATCTTATCGATCTCATCCAGCACGATCACAGGATTGGATGTTCCTGATTTTTTAATCGATTGAAGAATTCTTCCGGCCATCGCTCCGATATAGGTTTTCCGGTGTCCGCGGATCTCACTTTCATCATGAAGGCCACCTAGCGAAAGTCTTACGTATTTTCTTCCCAAAGCATCGGCAATCGATTTTCCCAGAGAGGTTTTACCGACTCCCGGAGGCCCTACAAGCAGAAGAATAGGGGATTTCATGTTGTTTTTAAGTTTTAGAACAGCCATGTGCTCCAAAATTCTCTTCTTGATATCTTCAAGTCCGAAGTGGGCTTTGTCTAAGATTTTCTCTGCTTTGGCAATATCGAAAACATCTTTTGTGTAGGTTTCCCATGGAAGATCCGTAAAGAAATCCAGGTAATTACGCTGCACATTATAGTCCGGTGAATTCGGATTCTGACGCTGTAACCGGTTGATCTCCTTTTGGAAATGTTCTTCTACTTCATCATTCCACTTCTTATACTTTCCTTTTTTAATCAGGTCTTCCACATCGCCTTCAGGTCCGCCGCCCAGTTCTTCCTGGATCGTACGGATTTGCTGGTTCAGGAAATATTCCCGCTGCTGCTTGTCAAGATCTTTGGATGTTTTCTGGTGGATCTGATTTCTCAGTTCCAGTTTCCTAAAATCTTCATGCATCATTTCATAGCATTTATTGGCCCTTTCCATCAGGTTTTTCTCTTCCAGCAGCTTTTGTTTGTTGGAAGATGAAAAATTGGCATTGGTGCAGATGAAATTAAGCAGATCATCATTATTGTTGATGTTTTTTATAGCGAAATTGGCAGCATTCGGAATGTTCGGGTCAAGCTCAATAATTTTTAAAGCCAGGTCCTTTACATTTTCCAGTAATGCTTCGTATTCTTCTTTATTTTTAGGCTTGGAATCTTTCAGCTTTGAAATTTCAGCTTTGAAATACGGTTGGGTTTCTACGATCTTTTTCACTTTGAATCTGTAGAACCCTTTGGTAATTGCAGTGATATTTCCTTCCGGAAGCTTAATAATCTTAATGATTTTCGCCAAAGTCCCCACCTGGAAAATATCTTTTTCAGTAGGCTGCTCCAGTTCGGAGTTTTTCTGGCTGACGATCCCGATGAAGTCGCCGTTTTGCTGGGCTTCCTCAAGAAGCTGGATGGATGTTTTTCTTCCGGCCGTGATAGGAATCACAACATTCGGGAACATTACCATATTTCTTACGGGAAGGATCGGGAATATCTTTTGCTCGGAATTTTTTTCCGTTTCCGCAAGATCGTCAAGGCTGATTTCCTGGGCTACAATATCAAATCCGTCGCTTATCATTTCTTCTAAACTAATATCTTCAAATTCTGTCATAGTAAATCGAATGACAAATTGTCATTGTCGTTTTAATTCGTTAACGTGAAATTTCACAATATGTTTTGAATAGAGCGTACATATTGCGTGAGCTTAAAAGGCACAAGACTTATGCCATTTGCTTTTTGCTAAAAAATATGGTCATAATTTCCTTTTTTGTAAAAATTAAATTTTAAAAATTAAAATAAAGGACTTGTGTTTCCGTAATTTCTTAAAAATGTGTATTTTCGCAAACTGATAAAAAACTATAATATATATAATGGCAATTTTAGGACAAATTAGGAGTAGACCTTGGCTTTTGATGGGAGTAATTGCACTGGCGCTTTTGGCGTTCTTGGTAAACCCCGACAGTATTGATAAGGTTTTTGGTAAAAATCCTGATGTTTTAGGAAAAGTGAATGGTGAGAAAATTACCCGTGAAGAGTTTAACGATCAACTTTTCGTGCTGCAACAACAGGCTGAGCAGCAAGGTCAGCCAAAGGCAGGTCTTGAAGAGCAGGCTTGGCAATTGCTGGTGCAATCGAAGCTGATCCAACAGCAATTCGAGAAAATGGGCTTCGAAATGACCGAAGACTATTTCTGGAGCCAGCTGCAATACGATCAGATGTTTGCTCAGCAGAAGCAGTTTTTCGACGAGAAAGGCAATTTCAAAACCCAGGAGCTTAAAAAACAGATCGAAGAAATGAAGGCTGCTTCTCCGGAAGGATACAACCAGTGGCTGAAGACCAGAAAATCAATCGAATACCGATTGATGGCAAGACAGGTATTTGCCAATGTTTCTACAGGAATCACGACCGGTAAAAAAGAAGCTGAAGAACTGATGAGAGAACGTGATCAGCTGGCAGACATCGATTTCGTAAAAATCGATTATGCAACTTACCTTCAGAAAAACAACATTAAGGTTACCACTGAAGATCTTGCTAATTATATCAAACAGCATCCTGTGATGTTTAAAGCTGACGAAAGCAGAAACATCGGGATAGTATATTTCCCTTCTCAGCCGAGTGCAGCAGATGATGCGGCCGCTCAGAAAGAAATCAACAAACTGTTCTCAGCGGGAACAGATGCAAGCGGAGGTTCTGAAAATTTCCAGAATACTAAAAACGACTCTATGTTCGTAATGGCAAATTCAGATATGCCTTACAATCCGCAGTATGTAAAGCCAAATCAGTTACCGCAGGCGATCCAGGCGCAGCTTCCAACAGCAGCAATCGGTCAGACTTTCGGTCCTTACAAAGAGCAGAACTTCTATGTGGTATCTAAGCTTTTGGATAAAAAGACTTCGGATTCTACATTGTCAAGACATATCCTGATCGCTTTCAAAGGAAGCCCTGCGGGAGAAGGAGTAACAAGATCCAAAGAGCAGGCTAAGAAATTGGCCGATTCTATCGGAGCAATTGTAAAAGCAAATCCTGCTAAATTCACAGAATTCCTTAAGCTGTCTAATGACCCGAGCTCTGCAGCTCAAGGAGGAAGCTTAGGATGGACAACACCTGAAACACCTTTTGTTCCTGAATTCTTAAAATATCTTGCAGAGAATCCTAAAGGAGCAACAGGAGTAGTGGAAACACAGTTCGGTTACCATATCATCAATATCGAAGACAAGAAGCCGGGTGCAATGGCTTACAAAGTAGCTAACCTGGTAAAGGCAGTGAAGCCTTCTGATGCTACGGAAGCCGAAGTAAACAAAAAGGCAAGCCGATTCGTTCAGCAGGTTCAGGGGAAATCGTTCAACGATTTTGTGAACATTGCCAAAAAAGCAAATTACCAGTTCTCAAATCCGAAGCAGGCAAAAAGATTTGATGGTCAGCTTCAAGGGTTAGGAACCGAAAAAGATGCGGATATCCTTGCTTGGGCGTTCGATAAGAAAAGAGAAAAAGGCGATACCGAATTATTTACGGTAGACGGTACAGGCGATAAAATTGTAGTTTACTTAAACGGTAAGCAGGAAAAAGGAAGCGCAGATCCTGAATCGGTTAGAGACCAGATCGAGGTGGTAGTGAAGAATAAGCTGGCTGCAAAACAGATCGCAGAAAAAATCGGTAAGCCGGGAAGTCTTGATCAGGTGGCAAAACAGTTTGGAACAACAAAACAATCGGCGCAGGTTAACCTGTTGAATCCATCCGTAGCAGGTTCTATGGAACCGAAAGTAGCCGGTGCTGCATTCGGAGTGAAGAAAGGGCAGCTGTCTAATCCGGTTGAAGGCGGAACAGGAGTGTATGTTTTGGTTAAGAAAAACGAAACCACCAACAAGCAGCCTGGAGACCTGAAACAGTTTACAGAGTCTGTTACCCAAAGAAACGGCGGAATGTTCGGACAGGCTTGGTTAAAGAGCTTACAGGACAACGCGAAGATCGATGATTACAGAATCGAAATCTGGAACAAGTTGGGTTCTCAGCAACAATAAAAAAATAATTTTCTTACAGATAAAAAGCGGCAAAGTTTTTGCCGCTTTTTTTGTGTGTAACGCAGAGCAATAAAAGAAAACATTAATTTAATTGTAGTATATTTGCTCATTAGAAAAAATTTAGCAAGTGAAGTTCAGTAAAGAATTAAAAGCTGGTGTGATCGCACTATTGGCCATCGTTGGCTTTGTGGTGCTTTTTCAATTTATGAAGGGCAGAAGCCTTTTTACTACCGACAATATATTTTACGCAAAATATGATAACGTAGAGGGATTAGCACAGTCCTCGCCTGTTTCAATCAATGGTTTGAAAGTAGGGCAGGTCGATAAAATTATTCCCACTACTTCCAAAGACGGAAAAATAGATTTTCTTGTAAAAATTACCGTGGATAATAATTTTGAGTTCTCAAAAAATTCAACATTAGAGATTTTTGAGCCTAGCCTTATGGGTGGAAAAGAAATGAGAATTAATCTGATGTACGGAGGCCCAACGGCGAAAGACGGCGATACCTTACGAGGTGCTTTTAAGCTGGGAACGCTGGGAAGCCTTTCTTCTCAGGTAGGTCCAGTAAAAGACCAGCTGCAGGTAGTTCTTCACCGGGTAGACTCATTAATGACCAATGCCAACCAGCTGGTAGATGCCCAAAATAGACAGGAGATCAAATTATTGTTAGCAAATCTCAATAAGACCGTTGGTGCCTTGCAGACTACTGCAGCAAGCGTAAATTCTTTGGTAGGACATAACGATCCTAAACTTCAGAAGGTATTGGATGATGCCAGCCTTACCATGCAGAGCGGAAAAGTTACCCTAGATAAATACGGAAATTTAGCAGAAAGCATTGATACCAAAAAACTGAATGCTACTATCGCTAATCTGGATGAAACCGTGGGTCAGTTGAATAAAGTAGTTTCAGGAATCGACAGAGGTGAAGGCAGCTTAGGGAAAATCATGAAAGATGATCAGCTGTACAATAACCTTAATGCAGCATCCAATAATCTTAATTCTTTGATCGAAGACCTGAAAGCACATCCTAAGAAATACGTTAATTTCTCCGTATTCGGAAAGAACAGTAAAGACTAATACCGACATGCAGTACATCGCTCATATTATTTTTTTTATTCTACTGGTGGCAGGTTTCGGGCTGTTTGCCAAAAGTCTGCTGAAGATCTACAGAAATATCCGGTTAGGACGGGAGATTAACCGCAGCGACCGCAAAGGCGAACGTTGGGAAACCATGGCGAGAGTGGCGATGGGGCAGAGCAAAATGACCAAGCGCCCGATAGCGGGAGTATTGCACCTTTTCGTCTATGTAGGTTTTATCATCATTAATATTGAGCTTTTGGAAATCGTGGTGGACGGAATTTTCGGAACCCACAGGTTTTTATCAACCATAATAGGAAACAGTGTTTACAGTTTCTTTACGGCAACTTTGGAAATATTAGCCCTTTTGGTGGTTATCGGAGTAGTGGCTTTTTTCATCAGAAGAAATTTCTACGGGGTAAAAAGATTAACAATGAAAGAACTTTTGGGCTGGCCGAAAGAAGATGCAAACTGGATCCTGATCATCGAATTTGCCTTAATGATGGCTTTCTTTATGATGAATGCCTCAGACTTTATCTTGCAGACCAGAGACTACGACCATTTTGCACAAGTCGGATCTTTTCCGATCAGTGAGATCACATTTGTTCCTTTCTTAGAAGTTTTCAGTTTTAACAGCGGATTTTTGTATGGAATTGAAAGAGGAGCATGGTGGTTCCATTTTGTTGGAATCCTTTTCTTTATGAATTATCTGTACTATTCGAAACATTTACATATTATTCTTGCTTTTCCTAGTACCTGGTATGCCAACCTTGAGAAGAAAGGAAAATTCAATAACCTTGAATCGGTGACCAAGGAAATTAAACTGATGATGGACCCGAATGCGGATCCTTATGCCGCTCCGGCAGAAGGAGAAGCGGAAGCACCGTCAAAATTTGGGGCTGAGGATATTTTCGATCTGAATCAGGTTCAATTGTTAAACGCATATTCCTGTACGGAATGCGGCCGTTGTACAGCGGTTTGCCCGGCCAATATCACCGGTAAAAAACTTTCTCCGAGACTTATCCTTATGAAAACAAGAGACCGTCTGGAAGAAGTGGGAAAAAATATTGATAAAAACGGCAAGTTTGAAGATGACGGTAAAAAATTGCTTCATGACTATATTACCAAAGAGGAACTTTGGGCCTGTACGACTTGTAATGCATGTACGGAAGCCTGCCCGGTATTACTTGATCCTTTATCCATTATTAATGATATGAGAAGATTCCTGGTAATGGAACAGTCGGCGGCACCACAGGAGCTTAACCTGATGATGGCGAATATCGAAAACAATGCTGCTCCGTGGCAGTACAATCAGGCGGATCGTCTGAATTGGGCAAAAGACTAACTAATGTAACACTGTAGAAATATAACGATGTAATAATTATTTATTGGTTAATTGTTACATTGGTATATTGGTAAACTGAATTAAAATGGATTTCAACATAAAAACAATGGCAGAATATGCTGCCGAAGGAAAATCACCGGAAGTCTTATTCTGGGTGGGATGTGCAGGAAGTTTTGACGACCGTGCCAAAAAAATCACGAAGGCATTCTGCAAAATATTAAATAAAATAGGCGTTGAATTTGCAGTCTTGGGACAGGAAGAAAGCTGTACCGGAGATCCTGCCAAGCGTGCCGGGAACGAATTTGTTTTCCAGATGATGGCTTTAACGAATATTGAAGTCCTGAATGCTTATGAGGTTAAAAAAATCGTTACGGCCTGTCCGCACTGTTTTAATACCCTGAAAAATGAATATCCGAACCTGGGAGGAAATTACGAAGTTATTCATCATACCCAGTTTCTTAAAAACCTGATGGAAGAAGGCCGCTTAAAAATTGAAGGCGGTGCTTTCAGAGGGAAGAAAATCACTTTCCATGATCCTTGCTATCTCGGACGTGCCAACGGTGAATATGAGGCACCGAGAATGCTGCTTGAAAAGCTGGATGCCGAACTTGTTGAAATGAAGCGTTGCAAAACCAATGGCCTTTGCTGTGGCGCAGGTGGTGCACAGATGTTTAAAGAGCCTGAAAAGGGAAAAAAAGACATCAACATCGAAAGAACCGAAGAAGCACTGTCTACGGAACCTAAAGTTATTGCTACAGGATGTCCGTTCTGTAATACGATGATGACGGATGGAGTAAAGCATTTCAATAAAAATCAGGAAGTCGCGGTAAAAGATATCGTTGAACTTCTGGCAGAAGCAGAAGATTTATAATTTGCAGCGTTGAAACGTATTGATGCTTCCATGAAGACCAAGTGGAAAATTTCCTTATTTTTCATTGTAAGTATCATGGCATGCCTCAGCTTGTGGAATTATAAGAACAGGGTTTACGATTGGGATATGCCCGGGTACATAGGCTGTCTTTATACCTTGAAATTTCCGGATGCTCCGGAAAAAGTGCACCGGCTGACTTATTCTGAAATAAAGAAGAAAGCTCCCCAATATGAGTTCAAAGATATTACCGGAACATTAAAAATTCCAGATAAGGCAAGACAGGCATTTGCTTTTAATACCAAGGCTTTTCATGAACAGTTGCCCTACTTCAAAATAAAGACAGGCTATAATCTGGGAATTTTGATTTTATATGAATTGGGATTTTCTTCGCCGGATTCTGTGACATTTCTAAGTATTTTTTCTTATTTCATTTCAGGGATTCTTCTTTTTTTTATCCTGAAATTTATCTTTCCTGAAAACCATTATTTAGCTTCTTTTTTAACGATCGGGATCATGCTTTTGCCTCCGATTACGTATATGTCGAGAATATCGACACCGGATCTTTTTATCCTGCAGTTTCTGCTCATACTGACCTGTGGTTTTCTCAAAAAATGGAACACATGGGTGATGTTCCTGATTCTTTTCGCCATTACTTTTACCAGACCCGATTATCTGCCTCTTACTTTAAGTTATCTTGTCTTAGTAGGAGCGTATGAATTTTATAGAAATAAAAAATTGAATTTTGTTCCGGCAATACAAGGAATTCTGCTTCTGGCATTATATTTTATCATTGTTAAAACTTCCGGGTATCCCGGGTGGAAGCATGTTTTCTATGATTCTTTTATTTACAGGCGTCCTTTTATTTCTGGTTCGGCTCCGGATTTCACTTTCGATGAATACCTTCGTATTATTTATACTAAAATTATCTATTTTAAAAGAATTACTGTAATTTCTTTCGGACTTTTGGGGCTGATATTTTACTTTTCAAAAGATCAGTGGATCAGGGCTTTTTCAGTGTTGGTATTGATTAATATTTACGTCAAATTCTTTATTTTCCCGCATTCTTCGGGACTTAGGTTTTTCTTTGGGTATATTATAATGCTGTTAGTCATCTGCTTATATGCAATAAGCCAAAAATATAATGGTTTCAGACTCAGGAAAATTGCGTAATTTTGAACTTTAAATATACCAGCAATGAAGATTGAAGAATCCAATATAGTAGAAGCAAACGATTACCGAGTGATTATATATCCGGCATCAAGGCCACTTGAAACCAAAGAAGCAAAGCAGATTACCGAAAAGCTTTTCGATTTTCTGGCTACCTGGGCAGCACACGGAAAACCGCTTTCTTCG
Source organism: Chryseobacterium sp. SORGH_AS_0447 (assembly GCF_030818695.1). Lineage (NCBI taxonomy): Bacteria > Pseudomonadati > Bacteroidota > Flavobacteriia > Flavobacteriales > Weeksellaceae > Chryseobacterium > Chryseobacterium sp. SORGH_AS_0447. The sequence goes on from NZ_JAUTAR010000001.1 coordinate 691,033, forward strand.
TCTTTCAAAATAGAGAAAAACCAGTTCATCATCATCTGCGTAGATGAGGAAAAGGAAATGGCATCAGGTTGCAGCATCGATGCACTGGGAAAAATCATGAGAGCAATCGATGAAGAATACCAGCTTGGGCTTTTCGACAGGATGAAAGCCAGTTTTGTTGAAAACGGAGAGGTGAAAACACTAAAGCTTAATGATTTTAAATCAAAAGTAAGAAACGGAGAAATCTCAAAAGATATCCAGGTTTTTGACTTTTCAAAGAATACTTATTTAGAATTTTTAGGTAATTTTCTGCTGCCTTTTGAAAGAAGCTGGGCGGCCGGGATTAAATAGAACCTTAATCATATTGATACAGAAAAGTGGAGCATTTCCACTTTTTTTGGTTTAAGTATATTTGCAGAAATTTCTTTAAAGATTTAAATAAACGATTCCCAATACTGATGTCCAGAATACTTTTTTTAACCACCGCTCACCGACATGATGATGACAGGATCCTTTATCATCAGGCAAAGGCGTTGAAAAGTAAAGGGCATGAGGTTAAAATCTGCAGTCTCTCTTCAGAATTTCAGGGAATGGCTGAGGGAATTGAAATTGAATCCTATGCGGTGCTTGAGAAAAGCACGGAAGAAAAAACAAATGTTTTAGAGAGAGCAATTCAGGATTTCCGACCGGATTGCATCATCTGTTCAGAACCGCTCGCGGTGATCGCAGCAAAGAAGTTTAAGAAACGGAATAAAGTCAGTATTATTTACGATATTACCGAATGGTATCCTTCGATGAGAATGATCGAGCCATATTCTTTTCCGTTAAATATTTTGCATGCATTTAAATTTATTCTGATCCAGCTGTATGCCGGCTTGATCAGTACACATTATATTTTCGGCGAGGATACGAAAAAGTTTCCGCTGGCTTATTTTTTCCCGTTTAAAAATAAGATCGTCCTGCCTTATTACCCGGATGATATTTATATTCACCCAAATATTAAAAAACTTAAGCATAATACGATTACCCTTTGCTACACCGGGCAATTTTCAGAAGAAAAAGGGATCGGTAATTTTTTTGCTGCGGCAGACTGTTTAAGGAAAAAGCAGCCAGGCTTGGAAATTCGTATTTTACTGATCGGAGGGGCAAGAAAAGAAAAAGACGAAAAGTATTTTGCAGGACAGCTGGAAAAATACCGGTTTGAACATTTAACGATAGGAAAATCGGCCTCTTTTGAAACCTTTACGGAAGCTTATGCAGAAGCAGATATTTGTTTTGACCTAAGGGCTATGAATTATGAAAATCATCACTGCTTACCGATTAAATTATTCTATTACGCCGCTTCCGGAAAACCGGTCATTTATACCGATCTTAAAGCCATCAGGCAGCATATAAATGTTTCTGAATTCGGATTTCTTGTGGATCCTGGGGATTCCGAAGTTATTGCAGACCACATTTTAAAATATCTCGGGGATCCTGAATTGTATTCGAAACATGCAGGAAATGCACGGGCTGCCTATGAAAAGAAATACAATTGGTCAGCCATCAGCACTATTTTTACAGACTTCATCGCAAAATCAATAAAGTAAGATGAAGCAAAGCACCGTTCTGAAAACTTTTTTCTCACGATTTTTAATTCTGATATTAAATTTCGGACTGGTTATTTATTCTACGAACATGTGGGGAAGTGCGGGTAAGGGAACGATTTCACTAATGATTGCGGATCTTACCATGATCAGTTTCTTTGCAAATGTTTTCGTGGGAAGCAGTATGAGCTACTTCGCAAAAAGATTCCGGACGGAGGAAATCTTACCGTTTGCCTACTTGTGGTCGGTTATCGTAGGAATTATTATCCCGGTTATCTTCAGTTTTAATCATGCTATCGAATATTCAAACTACCTGATTGCGTTATCGGTACTTTCATCTCTTCTGGCAGCCAATGTGAATCTGTTTGTCGGCCTGCAGAATATCAGGATGTTTAATTTGTACACTGTTTTGCAGCAGGTGCTCCATATTGTTTTCATCGTCATTATTGTCTACGGGATCAGCATTACTTCCGTCACCGCCTATTTTATGGCCCAGATCAGTTGCTTCGGGATTTTATTCCTAGTCAGCACATTTCAGGTTATGAAACAGTGTACTTTTAGAAATATTTCTCTTTCTCGCACAATAGGCTACCGACTTTTTGATTATGGATGGAAAACGCAGATAAGTGCTTTTCTCCAGTTCTTAAGCTACCGTTTATCCTTTTATTTACTGGAATTTTTTAAGGGAATTACCAGCGTCGGTATCTTTTCAGTGGGAATTGCCTTTTCAGAAGCGATCTGGACCGTTAGCCGCAGTCTTTCCGTGGTTCTGTACTCAGATGTAGTTAACAATAAAGATTCTAACGAAGCTATCGAAAAGACCAAAGTAGCCTTAAGGGTAAGTTTTTTAATCACTTTACTATTTATCCTCGGGATGCTCATCATTCCGGCGGCGGTGTATTCATGGATTTTCGGAAAAGATTTCAGCCATACCAAAGAAATCGTGCTCCTTCTGTCTCCGGGTATTCTGGCCATTGCCGTAAGCAATATCATCGGATATTATTTTGCGGGAATTAACAAGCTCAGGATTCTGAATGTGAAATCTTTAGTTGGTCTTGTTTTTACGATTGTTGCTTCATTCTACGTGATTCCGCGATGGGGAATTGCCGGGGCTTGCGTAACGACTTCCATTTCCTATTGCCTTTCATCAGGAATTTTATTCTGGCGGTTTTACCGGATCACAGAGTTTAGGGCGCGGGATTTTATCCTTTCCAAAGCTGAAGTGAATTTACTTTTAAATAAAGCTTTAAAGAAAAAATAAGAGGACGGAATAAAAATAAGTTTTTATCTTTGTTGGAAATGAGGAATATTGTTTTCGGAATTCTGGTGGTATTTTTAGCTGTTCTGAGCTGCAGGACGGGAGATGATGATTTGCAGCAGATTGATCAGATTTTAAATATTTACATGAAAAACGGTGCCGGGCGGGATCTGCTTCATCAGAAAAAAGATCAGAGCTATTTTACCTATTCGATGAATGACGTGAACGGAGTCGCAGATATTGCGCCGGTCAGCAGTTCCTTACGGGCTACTGCAGATTCCACACTTTTTATTGAATACATTGCCGGAGCAAGAAGAATTGGATTAGATACTTTGGATCCTAATAATAAGACCTATCACTCCGTAATTACCGTTTCTTTAATTAAAAGGCTTAATAACACGATCCTTGATACAATTAATGACAAGTTGGAGATACAGTATCGCATGACGCCATCCGTTTTTGAGGTCTCGAAAGTCTATTACAATGATACTCTGAGGTTCACAAAAACACCGGGTTCCTCCAACGTGGTGACCATCGTAAAATAAATTTTATACATTTGCAAAACTGTTGGCATTCCGATGCTCAGCATTCTAATAACTAACATCTAAATAAAATGTTACAAGTCAATTTTTTGCGCGACAACAAAGAGCGCGTTTTAGAAGGTCTTCAAAAAAGACAATTCAAGAATCTTGAGTTGGTAGACGAGGCTATTGCTACTGACGAAGAAAGAAAAAAAATTCAGTTTGAATTGGATTCCCAGCTTTCCGAAATCAATAAAATCTCCAAAGAAATCGGGCTTTTAATGAAAGAAGGAAAGAGAGAGGAAGCGGAATCTGCAAAATCTAAAACCGCACAGTACAAAGAGTCGACCTCAGAATTGAAGTCTCAGTTGGATGTAAAGGAGAAAGAATTAATCAACATTCTATACCAGCTGCCGAATATTCCGAACGAGCAGGTTAAAAGCGGTGCTTCTGCAGATGATAATGAGATTATTTATCAGTCTCATGACGTAGAAGGTCTCGGAGAAGGAGCGATCCCACACTGGGAACTGGCGAAAAAATATAACTTAATCGATTTTGAGCTGGGGGTTAAAATTGCCGGCGCAGGATTCCCTGTTTATCTAGGAAAAGGAGCGAGGTTGCAAAGAGCGCTGGTTCAGTATTTTTTAGATAAGAATGTTGAAAAAGGGTATACCGAAGTCAATCCGCCACACGTAGTGAATGAAGCTTCAGGATACGGAACAGGGCAGCTGCCGGATAAGGAAGGGCAGATGTACTACATCCAGGCAGATGATTTATACCTGATCCCTACGGCGGAAGTTCCGGTAACGAATCTTTACCGTGATGTTTTGCTGGACGAAAAGGATTTACCGATAAAAAATACGGCTTTCTCTCAGTGCTACAGAAGAGAAGCGGGAAGCTACGGAGCTCATGTAAGAGGTCTGAACCGTCTTCACCAGTTTGAAAAAGTAGAAATCGTAAGAATCGAAAAGCCTGAAAATTCTTATGCGGTGCTGGAAGAAATGGTAGAACACATTAAGGAAATCCTAAGCGATCTTGAATTACCATACCGGGTATTAAGGCTTTGCGGCGGCGATACCGGTTTCGCCTCTGCCATGACGTATGATTTCGAAGTATGGAGCGCTGCGCAGGAAAAATGGCTGGAAGTAAGCTCCGTATCCAATTTTGAGACTTTCCAGGCTAACCGATTGAAATGCCGTTATAAAGCAGACGGAAAATCCCAGCTGGTCCACACCCTGAACGGTTCTGCAATGGCCTTACCGAGAATCATGGCCGCCCTTCTGGAGAACAATCAGACGGAGGAAGGTATAAAGCTTCCGAAGAAGATTGCTGAATATGCGAGATTTGATGTGATCAACTAATTATAAAAGTGCCCTTGTTAAGAGGGCATTTTTCATTTCCAAATTATTAACCAATAAAAACATTATGAAGAAAATTTTTAATCTTATTGTATTACTGTGTGTAATTTTCTCTATGTCATTGAATGCTGCCGAAAAAGAAAAACGGATTGAGAAAGCAAAAATTATAGAGATTGCCGGGCTTGTTGTAGATGCCGGAAACTTAGATGCTTTGGAAAACGCAAAACTCTATGATGAAAAAGGATTATTAATTGCGACAACCGATTCCAAAGGATACTTTACCGGTAAAGTAAACTATTCGAGGAACGGAGCCGTCCGTTTTAAAATTAAAGTGGAAAAAGCAGGATACAAATCCTTTATTCAGACAGAGAACTGGGGAGATGTAGGAAATCATTTCCGCAGTACTTATTATTTCGGAATCACACAAAAAAACAGCAGAGCAGCAAATGCTTTTTCTGAGATGACCTCTACTAAAGATGCTTCATTTGATTCGGTATTATCAGGATTCAGTGCAATAAAAGAAAAAGTAGATTTTAAAAATAAGCTCGAAGCAGCAAAAAATAATAATCAAAAAGTATTTTTTGAGATCGGCTCTGAATATTATCTGATCAACAACGGCGGATGGCTGAAAATTTTATCACCGGAAGAGCTTATTTCTATTGATAAAAACCGAATTGTAAAAGCTTCAGAAATAAATTCCCTTATCAAAAGAAAGCAGATTAAGGGGATGAGCCCTTCTGAATCGAAGGAGTATTCTTATGAAATTTATACCAAGTAAGATTTGTAAAATTTGAAAGAATTTTAAGCTGCCTTTTTGACAGAAAGAATTTTTTTTTAAATTAAATATTAATAACTGTTCATCAACAAAACGAACTGTCATCTTGATTTAAATGACAGCGATAATTAATTATACAGTTTGATCTTATACTATGAAAACCCAGATTAATTTTTTATTAATGAAAATAACACTATTAGTTTTAGTATTATTTTCATTAAATTTTCATTCACAAAATTATTATTTTAAATTTCCTGGGAATATAGAGGACCGTTCTTTTGATGATAATATCAAAAGGCTAAATGATGACATCCTAAGAACCTATAAAAACAGTGATAAGATTAAATTTAATGATAATATATTTCGGCTTTATATACTAAGTGGAAATTATAAAAAAGGACTATTTTATCTAAATGAATTAAAAAAATTTCCTAAATACAAAGGTTTAGACTATCGAGAGATCATAGGAATTCAGTTTGAACTATATGCATTATCTAGGTTAAGTTCTGAAAATAAGCCTTATCGAGATAAATTTGAAAATATATTTAATGGAAAAATAGACTCCATATCAGATAAGTCTAAAATTTATTTAGGCGATTTTTTCAGATATACACCAGAAGCATTAAAAAATGACATGCTTAAATTTATAAAGACGGATATTGTAAATGATAGTATTTCAGAGTCCAATGCAATAAAACTATGTCGTTATTATATTTCTTATATTATAGCAAAGGAAACCAATCATATTGCACTTCCTTTAATAAAAAAAGTAGATCGGGAAGAATACGCAATAAATGATAGTGTCATTATAAGAACAAAAAGTGGAAATGAGATATCATTAGGCTTTTTAAAATATAAAAAAGGAGAATATAAAGTTCCGACAGTACTCAACTTTAGTATCTATAATAGAAGAAGGTTGAACAATAATGAAAAGCTCAATTCTTTGAGAGGATATGCAATCGTCAATGCTTATAGCAGGGGAGTTTATTTAAGTCATGATGAAATTACACCATTTGAATTTGAAATAGAAGATGTAAATGATGTAATTGATTGGATTATAAAACAACCCTGGAGCAATGGGAAAGTTGGAATGATTGGAGGAAGCTACGATGGTTTTAGCCAATGGGCTGCTGCAAAAAGTCTTCACCCTGCTTTAAAAACAATAATTCCTTCCGCATCAGTAGGCTTCGGAATAGATTTTCCAATGTACAATAATTGTTTTAGTCCTTATATGTTACGCTGGCTAAGTTATGTCGATAAGAAAACAGATTACGAAATTTTCAATGATGAAAAAAAATGGCTTTCTGTGTACAATTCCTATTATAAAAATGGAACTGCATTTAATAAATTAGATAGTATATACGGAAAAACAAATGTTATTTTCCAGAAATGGTTAAAGCATCCGTCTTTTGATAAATATTGGCGGTCAAAAATGCCCCATAAAAAGGATTTTGCAAAAATTAATATTCCTGTTTTAACGCTTACGGGTTATTATGATGCTGATCAAAGGGGAGCGATGTACTATTATAATGAACATCACAAATACAACAATAATGCAAACCATTATTTAGTAATTGGTCCTTACGGACATAGTGGGGTCATATCAGGAATAAACGAAGAATATAATGGTTATAAAATTGATTCTATTGCGAAAATTAACATAGAAGAAATTTCTTTTCAATGGTTTGATTATATTTTGAAGGGAAAGAAAAAGCCGGAATTTTTAAAGGATAAAGTAAATTATCAGGTTATGGGCTCTAACGAATGGAAAAGTGCTCCGGAAATTAATAAAATAAGTAACAGAAAATTAAAATTGTTTTTAAATAAAGCAAAACTGGAAGAAACAGAACCTAAGCTAGGTTATATTTCTCAAACAGTTAATTTTTTAGAGCGAAAAGATACTTTACAAAGTTTTAATGATGAAAAAATCCTAGATAATAAATTATCTCCGGAATATTTAAAAGACAGACTAATTTTTGAAAGTAATGTTTTTGAAAAATCTTTTGAAATAAACGGCAGTTTTACAGGGAATTTAAAGTTATCGATTAATAAAAAAGATATGGATGTTATTCTAACAGTTTATGAAAAATTATCATCCGGTCAATATCTTAAACTATCACATGAATATTTTGCACGGGCAAGTTATTCAAAAGATAATACTAAAAGAAATTTATTACGGCCTAATGTTGTAGAAAATATTCCAATAAAAAATACTTTTTTCACCAGTAGAAAAGTAGAAAAAGAAAGTAAACTTATTGTGGTTTTAGGCATTAGAAAAAGCGCAGATGTACAAATTAACTACGGTACAGGAAAAGATGTAAGTGAAGAAACTATGGCAGATGCCAAAGAACCTTTGGAAATAAAATGGTATAATGACAGTTACATCGAAATTCCTGTAATGCAAACTGATAGGTCTCATTTTTAGTATTTATTTTTCAAAAAGTTTCCATTTCTCTTTCCTGATGCAAAGATTTTCCGAAGAAAGCAAGAGCAGGAAATCTCGGGGATTGTGCAATACTGAAATTTATAAAACAAAACCGCCGAAAGTTCCGGCGGTTTTATTTATCGTAATTTTGCTAAATTATATTTTCTAATGGCAGTTCACCTTGCTATGCTCATGCGTGCTGTGATCTCCAGGCAGATGGCAGTCTCCTTGATTATCTTTAGAGATCGTCATGGCTTCGGCTCTTGGTGAAATGTATGGAATGCCCAATTCTAAGCCTCGAACAATAAAAAGTCCGCCCAAAATGATCATCACGATCGGAATGACTTTTAACACTTTTATTCTAAAGGTCTGACTCATGAGATTTCCGACCAAAACAACGGTAAACATGAACGGAAGGGTTCCCAATCCAAATAAGGCCATATAAGAAGCGCCCTGCCATATTCCTCCGCTGGCCAGGCTTGCTGTTAAAGCCATATAGACCATTCCGCAAGGTAAAAATCCGTTTAATATACCCGTGGTAAATCTGGAACGGTAATCCGCTTTCTGCAGCAGTCTTCCGAGATTCGATTTTACTTTAAATAAAAATTTAGAGATAAAAGGAATTTTTGAAGCAAAGTCTTTTCCGCCGAAAGAAAAAAGAGCCATCACAATCAAAAGAACACCTACGGCGATAGTTAGATATTTTTGAAAGCCTGCCATTTCAAAACCTTCACCGATAATTCCAAGCAGGGCTCCTAAAAGGGAGTAAGTGAAAATCCTGCCGAACTGATAGGTGAGATTCTGAAGGTAATAATTCGTTGCCTGCTTTTTTGTTAATCCCATCGACAAAGCAATAGGCCCGCACATTCCAATACAGTGGAATCCGGAGGCGAAACCAAGTCCGATGGCCGATACAATAAGTGCTATTTCCATATCACATCATAATCCAGTCGGTAGTCGGTCTTGTCTTTGGTCCAGCTTAAACGTAACGTATAATTTCCCATTTTCAAAACCTGCGCAGGAATGGTAAAAGAATGGTTTTCATCCAGCTGTACTGCTTTATGAACGTCGAGATTCTGGTCGTCGGTTCTGTTCAGCACAAATTTTACGGTTGTATTGGAATTATTGTAATCCTGTGGGAAAGTAATTTTAATACCTGCTTTATCCTGGCTGTATACCGGTTTTTCCTGTAATTCATCGGCTCTTTTCTTCGCATCAATGACGTCCTGGTATTTCAGTTCTTCTTCATAGTAATTGTCCGTTACCATTTCAGAATTTTTCTGTCCGTTCGGGAAAAGAAACAGCATGGATAAAATAAATATAATAAATGCTGCCAATGCGATGAATACGCCATGTCCCCAACTAAAATTTTTCATTGCTCTTTTCTTTATTGCTTATAAAAGCCATCACGATTTATGATTAGATCGTGATGGCTTCTGATGGTTAAAACTGTAATTTAAAAGGACCCTCAAAATAGGTCTGATAAGAATCGATCAGCTTGCCTTTCATATCGTAGACACCGATCGTGATATTCTGCTTGGAAAGGTTCATTTCACTTTCCGGGAAACTGATATTTACTGTTCCTTTCGTGATCTTATCCCTTTCTACAGGAATTTTGCTTGATCCGCTGTAAATGACCTCTCCGTGCTTCGGCTCAATCACCTTAATGGTAACCAGTTTTTTATCATTCGTCTTGTTGAGGAAGGTATAATTGTAGGTATTGGTAATATGTCCGTCCCTTACAAAGAAGGTGCTTCCTGCAGGCTTAATGAACTTGGCTTCCATTTCTCCTCTGTTATACAAGAGATAGCCAAGGAATGCCGTTAAAAATACAAGAATAAAGGCAAATCCTTTCATTCTTCCTGAGAACTTAAACTCGGTCTGCTTTTCAATTTCATTTTCCGTAGCGTATCGGATAAGTCCTTTCGGTAAGCCTACTTTTTCCATCACTTCATCACAGGCATCAATACATGCTGTACAGTTGACACATTCCAGCTGCTGTCCGTCTCTGATGTCGATTCCGGTAGGGCAGACTACTACGCACTGGTGACAGTCGATACAATCGCCTTTTCCAGCAGCTTTCCGGTCTTCTCCTTTTCTCCATTTCGCTCTGTTTTCCCCTCTTTTGAAATCGTAGAAAACATTTACGGTATCTTTATCAATCAATACTCCCTGTAATCTTCCGTAAGGACAAACCAATGTACAAACCTGCTCTCTGAACCAGGCAAATACAAAATAAAAGGCTGCCGTAAGAAGGATCATCACGATGAAATTGGTTGGATGCGCAAAAGGTCCTTCGGAAACTATTTTAATCACTTCTTTATAGCCCACAATATACATGAACATAAAGTGCGTGATGATTAAGGATATAAAAAGGTAAATCGTCCATTTCAGTCCTCGTTTCCAGATCTTTTCGGTATTCCATTCCTGTCGGTCGAGTTTCATCTGCTTGTTACGGTCTCCCTCGATTGCATATTCTATTTTACGGAAAATCATTTCTAGGAAAATTGTCTGAGGGCAGATCCACCCGCAGAAAATTCTACCGAAAGCAATCGTAAATACAATGATGAATATCAGAGAGGCAATAGCCCCCAAAGTAAGGATGAAAAAGTCCTGAGGATAGAAAGGCTGTCCGAAAATAAAGAACTCCCTGTCGATCACGTTAAATAAGATCAGCGGGTTTCCATTAATTGTAATAAATGGTACCGCAAAATAAATCAGTAATAAAATATAGCTTACAAGATATCTGTAGTTGGTATATTTCCCTTTCGGTTTTCTGGGATATACCCATTTCCTTTTCCCGGACTGATCCATGGTGCCTATAGAATCTCTGTAAGTTTCAGGGTCCAGAACCTGGCCCTGTCCGCCGCGTGTTTCTGTTTCTTCTATGTTTGCCATTTGCAATAGTATTTAAAAAAAGAAAAACATAATTCGTTACTATTTTTTATTCTAATAACAAATTATGTTTCTCATATGCTTAATTTTTATTTAAAATTATTCTTTTTCCCAATGCGCTTCAGTTCCCTGAGGAGCTGCACCGCCCTGAGCTTCTGTTACCGGAGGTAATTCCTGGTTGATGTGGTAAACATACGCTGCAATCTTTTCAATTTCAGCTCCGGAAACCTCTCCGTTTTTACCAAAGGCTCTCATCGCAGGATTGTTAGGCGAACCGTTCCAGTCCATATGAAATACGTTTTTAAATAACGTTTTCTCAGGCTGGTTAATCCAGTATTTATCGGTAAGGTTTGGTCCGATACCTCCGCTACCGTCTTCCTTGTGACAAGATGCACAGTTGGTTTTAAACAATTCTTTACCTTCTGCGATATTATCTGCTGAGTATTTAGCAGTTTCAATCGTTACAGGAGGTTGGGTTTTGTTATATAGATCAATCGCTGCAATCTGCTCTTTATATTCCTGCTCATATTCGTTGATCGGGTGAGCAAAATCCGTGAAAGAGTAGGCTGCTACGTACAGAATACAAAAAGCGGTCCCAAAATAGAACAAACCTACCCACCATTTCGGCAATTGGTTATCCAACTCCATGATTCCATCGAAACCATGATCGATAAGGATATCCTTTTCCTCAGCGGCAGACTGCTTCTTGAATGCTGCGTTGTACAATCTCTTAAAATAAGGTACTTTTTTCTCAGCCAAATAAGCTGCTTTTTCTTCAGGAGATAATTTCTTGAACTTGTTGTTCTCAACAAGATCTCCGATCGCTCCGTGAATGTAGGCAAGGATACCTGCAATGATCACGGTTCCCCAGAAGTAAGGAGAGCTTAAGAACTGATAACTTTGTACAAACAGATAGTAAAAAATAACTAAAAGTACTACGATAATGAGTATGTTTATAACAACCGGTGTTCTTTGTTTCATAATAAAATTAATTTTTTAGATTAAAATCGTCATCCTGATCCTGATCATCCTGCAGAGGAGCTTCCTCTTCTTCCTTGTAATATTTCTTAGGCTTGCTAAAAACATAGATTACCAGGCTGATGAAGAACAGCATAAAGAAAATCAGAGCCAAGGTCTGGTAAAAACCAGCATTGTCGGTATTGGATAAGATGTCTTTAAAATTCTGCGGGATCATGATGTGAACCTTTAATATTAGTTATTACTTGCTGTTTTAATTTCAGTTGTCTTAATATCTGTTCCTAATCTCTGAAGATAAGAGATAAGTGCTACCACTTCTTTTTTCTCCAGTTCTCCTTTAGGTCTCTTCGCATATGCCTGCTTCAAATCCGGTGCTTCAGACATAATGTCTCTTACGATTTTTGAAGCCTGGTTGTTTGCCCATGAATTAGCAGAGTCGATTTCAGCTTTTGTATAAGGCACTTCGAATGCGCTCTTCATCAGCTTCATTTTGTCTACCATCTTCGATCTGTCCAGATCGGTAGCGATCAGCCAAGGGTAACGAGGCATGATGGAACCTGCGGAGGTCGATCTTGGGTTGTACATATGCTTATAGTGCCAAGAACTTGGGTTTTTCCCTCCTTCTCTGTGCAAATCCGGTCCGGTTCTTTTCGATCCCCAAAGGAAAGGTCTGTCGTAAACGAATTCCCCTGCTTTGGAATACTGTCCGTTCTTACCGTTGAATCGTACGATCTCATCTCTGAACGGTCTTACCATCTGTGAGTGACAAGCGTTACATCCTTCTCTGATATAAATATCTCTACCTTCAAGCTCAAGAGGAGAATAAGGTTTTACAGCTGAAATTGTCGGTACACTTTTCTTAAGGGAAAGCGTAGGGATAATTTCCACCATACTACCGATTGAGATCGTCAATAAAGACAAAATACCCATCAGTACAGGAGTTCTTTCCAACCAAAGGTGGGTTCCTTCTCCTTCTTTACGTTTTCCGCTGATGTTGGCCAAAGCAGGTGCTTCCGCCGGTACATCTTTCTGGAAAGACCCTTTTCTTACCGTTGCTACAAGGTTTACTACCATTAAGATTGCTCCTGAAAGATAGAATAGCCCTCCAACAAATCTCATTTTAAAGTAAGGGATGATCGCTGTTACAGTATCCAACCAGTTTTTCCAAACCAAAGTTCCGTCCGGGTTGAATTGCTTCCACATTAGTCCTTGCGTGAAACCTGAAATATACATCGGTACCGCATAGAAAATGATACCCAATGTTCCTAACCAGAAATGCCAGTTAGCTAATTTTACGGAATATATTTTTGTTCTCCAAAGAATCGGGATCAGGTAATAGATTACCCCGAATGCCATGAAACCATTCCATCCAAGTGCTCCTAAGTGTACGTGACCAATAACCCAGTCTGTAAAGTGACCGATTTTATTGATGTTTTTTGTTGCCAAAAGCGGACCTTCGAAAGTCGCCATCCCGTAACACGTTACAGCTACGACGAAGAATTTCAGAATAGGATTTTCTCTTACTTTATCCCAGGCACCTCTTAGTGTAAGAAGCCCGTTCAGCATTCCTCCCCATGACGGTGCGATAAGCATGATCGAGAATCCTGTTCCCACAGCCTGAGCCCAAGCCGGTAATGCCGTATACTGAAGGTGGTGAGGACCTGCCCAGATGTATACGAAGATTAATGACCAGAAGTGAATGATTGATAATTTATAAGAGAATACAGGTCTGTCTGCTGCTTTCGGTAAGAAATAATACATCAGACCAAGTACCGGTGTCGTCAATACGAATGCTACGGCATTGTGTCCATACCACCATTGTACGATAGCGTCTTTTACCCCCGCGTAAGCTGAGTAAGACTTCCATCCTGTGAAAGAAAGAGGCACCTCCAGGTTGTTGAAGATGTGTAGCATTGCTACTGCAATCCATGTTCCTACGTAGAACCAGATGGCTACGTAAAGGTGTCTTACCCTTCTTTTGGCAATAGTCAGGAACATATTTGCTCCGAAAATGATCCATGAAAATGCGATCAAAATATCGATTGGCCATTCGTGCTCTGCATATTCTTTGGAAGTGTTAATTCCCATAAAGAACGTAACGTACGTTACAAGGATCATAATCTGCCATGTCCAGAAATGGATCCATGATAAGGTATCGCTGTACATTCTTGTTTTTAATAATCTCTGTAAAGAGTAGTAAACCCCTACATAAACCACATTCATTACGAATGCAAAAATTACAGTGGTTGTGTGCAACATCCTGATCCTTCCGAACCCGAATGCGCCATGCGTTTTTATCAATCCGTCGATACCGCCACCTAAACTCTTAATGGTAGTATCATCGGTTCCGAAAAAGAATTCCGGAAGCTCAGGATAAAAAAGCATTAATGCCGCCGTAAGCCCGAATAAAAACCCTATGATCCCGAAAGCTACGGTCGCATAGAGGAATGCCCGGACAATACTATTGTCATAACTAAACTTTTGTGTTTCCATATCAACTATTCACTTTTATCTTCAATTTTATTATTTTCTCCTTTTTCTTTCGGGTCTTCTTTGTTATCGGATTTGTCCTTTTCCTTGATTTCACCGGAGTCGAACAGAATTCTCACAGCCGGGGATTCATCATCCTCAAACTGCCCTTTTCTTGCGTATATGATGAACACGACTAGGAAAACAGCAGCCAACGAAACGCTGCAAAGGATCATTAAATACAGAATATCCATTAGACAACAAAATTAACCTATTTTCGGGGTTCAAATTTAATGAAAAATAATGACTTTCATCACGAAATACGGCTTTTAGCTAATTTAAAATCAGTCTAAATAAGCCTGTTTACGGCTGTTTTTTAAAATACTTTCTGCCCAGGATCCAGGTCGAAAGTGTGGTGAAAGAAACTACCGTAATGGAGCTCGCCGGCATAATAAGTGCGGCAAAAAGAGGGTGCATGTGTCCTGTAACTGCGTAACTTAAACCGACAATATTGTAAAGAAAACTGATTATAAATGTAATTTTCACAATCGTAATCGAGCCTTTGCATACATTCAGGTAGCGGTCCAGTGCTACGACTTTTTCCCCATTCATAATCACATCCGAAGAAGGCGTAAAGCTATTGGAATCGTCGGCAATTGCGATCCCCACATTGCTCTGTTTTAAAGCACCCGCGTCATTCAGTCCGTCGCCGAGCATCGCCACTTTCATATTCTGGCTCTGAAGGTTTTGGATATAATTCAGCTTGTCTTCAGGGCTCTGGTTAAAAGCCATTGCTTTATAATTCGGGATCAGTTCCTTCAGCTGGTCTTCCTCTGAAGAATTGTCACCGCTCAGAATATAAACTTTATAGCCTGTCAGTTTTTTAAACAGCTCTTTCAGGTTCTCACGGTATTCGTTCTTAAAAATGAATTTCCCTACAAACTGATTATTCCTGCTGATATATACGGCCGTTTCAAGGTTTTTGGATTCATGATTGTTATACTTTGCAGAACCGATTTTATAAACATTTCCCCTTACGCTGGCTTCATAACCTTTTCCGGAAATTTCCCTGAAATGTTCAACCGGGAAATATTCATCTTTCACCTCGATGAATTCATATAAAGATTTGGATAGCGGGTGATTGGAATTTTTTAATAACGTCTTGATATTCAATAAATCAAATTCTTCAATTTCTGCACCTTCAAACTTAATGTTCGATTTTTTCCGGTGGGTGATGGTTCCTGTCTTATCAAAAACAATCGTATCCAGCTTTGCAATTTTCTCGATCGTCAGGGTATCTTTAACGTAAAATTTATTTCTACCCAGAATCCTCATAATATGGCCGAAAGTAAACGGTGCCGATAAAGCCAGGGCACAAGGGCAGGCAATAATCAGGATCGCTGAAATCACCTGAAACATTTTTTCCAGATCCACGGTCGCCCAGTAGATTCCGGCAACAAGTGCAATACCTAAAATAATGAAAGTAAAATATTTACTGATCGTATTTGTCAGCGTATCCAATCCGGTTTCATGCTTTTTAAAAGCTTCTTTGTTCCAGAGCTGGGTCAGGTAACTCTGGTCTACATTCTTGATCACTTCAAGTTCCAGCGAAGAGCCGATCTGCTTTCCACCGGCAAAAATCTTATCTCCCGGCTGCTTGCTGATGCTTTCGCTTTCTCCTGTGATAAAGCTGTTGTCAATATTTCCTTCTCCATTGATCAGAATTGCGTCTACCGGAATAATTTCCTGATTTCTTACTAAAATCCGGTCTCCAACTTTAACATCGGAAAGCAGGATATTTTCCTGTTTTCCTTCAAAATCAACTTTCGTCACGGCAATCGGATAAAACGATTTGTAATCCCGGTCATACGAAAGCGCATTGTAAGTCCGCTTCTGGAAAATTTTACCCAACAGCATGAAAAACAGAAGTCCGCAGAGGGTATCGAAATAGCCCGGGCCGTAATTCGTTGCCACTTCATACAGGCTTCGCCCGAAAAGAACGATAATTCCCAGTACAATCGGGACGTCAATATTTACGATCTTATTTTTAAGACCGTACCAGGCCGATTTATAATAATCCGATGCGGAATAGACCACCACCGGAATCGCCAGTAAACACATCAAAGCTCTGAAAAGCCCTTTGTAATGCTCCATCCAGTAATCTTCGCCGCCAATGTATTCCGGAAATGCCAGGAACATTCCGTTTCCGAAAGCAAAAGCGGCAATGGCAAACTTTACCAACAGCGATTTATCGAGATGTTCGACATTTTTATCTGCTGTCTCAAGGCTGATAACAGGCTTGTATCCTAAATTAGTTAAAAAGTTAGCTAATTCACTTAATTTTAAATCGTTATGGTTAAAAGAAATCTGTAAGGTCTTTCTTGTAAAATTAACCTGGGAATATTTGATGTTTTTGTTTAAGGTATGCAGGCTTTCCAGCAGCCAGATACAGGAAGAACAGTGGATCACGGGGATCTTGAAAGTCACCAGGCTGGTGCCGCCTTCTGAAAAATCCGTTACCTTATCAAAAATTTCCTGGGTATCAAGATATTCAAACTGTGATGAGCTTTCGTCCGGACGGATTCCGGCCCGTTTATTTAATTCGTAAAAATTACTTAAGTTGTTGGTATTCAGAATTTCGTAAACAGACTTACAACCGTTGCAGCAGAAAGTCTTTTCATCAAACAGAATTCTTTCCTTTTCGATTCCTTGCCCACAATGAAAACAGTTCTCGCTCACCTCCATAAATTATTGAACTACAAAATTATAACAAATTTTTTTGTTTATCGAGTGAAAAAGTTCTATTTTTGTGATAAATGTCATATAGAATGTCGCAGGAACAACAGATTGCAATTGAGGAGAGGTTTGCCAGGGTTTTTAGTGATAAATCGTTTAAGGAAAGACTTTCCAGCGCGGATTTTGAAAAATACTTCAATGGTAAAAAGAGACTTACTTTTCAGAAGCATGATACTATTTTCGAAGACGGCGAAACACCGAAAGGCGTTTTTGTGTTAGAAAAAGGGGCTGCTAAGCTATCCAAATCGGGAGCTTTCGGAAAAGACCAGATTTTACGGTTCATCAAAGAGGGCGATATCATCGGTTACCGCTCTTTACTTTGTGGCGAAAATTTCCAGGCAAAAGCAGAAGCCATGACAGATATCGAAGCCACTTTTCTACCGGCAGACATTTTCATGTATCTTCTGGAAGTAGATCCTCAGCTTTCTTTCGTAATGCTTCAGAAAATTGCTTACGAATTGGGAGAATCTTCCAATACGATTACTTTCCTCGCCCAAAAAACCGTTCGTGAAAGACTGGCCGAAATTTTATTGCTTCTGGAGCAGAAATTGGGCGTTGATCCGGAAGGTTTTATCAAAATTTCCTTGACAAGAGAAGAAATTGCCAATATTATCGGCACCGCTACCGAAAGTGCCATCCGTCTGATCTCCGAATTTAAAGGGGACCAGCTCATCGAAGTTGACGGGCGGAACATCAAAATTCTCAACCACGACAAATTAATGAAACTCGGTCACGTAGTTTTATAAATCATACAAACTTTAAGTCGGCTCAGTGCCGACTTTTTTAACTTTTAAAAAATAGATACGTTATGTCTGTTCATTCTGAAATTAAAAAAGTTACCACAGAAACCTTGCGTAAAATGAAATTCGACAAGGAAAAAATAACCATGCTTACGGCATACGATTATACCACCGCAAAAATGGTGGATGCAGGAGGAATTGATGCCGTGTTGATCGGAGATTCTGCAGCCAATGTAATGGCCGGTTTTGAAACCACCTTGCCGATTACGCTGGACCAGATGATTTACCATTCCCAAAGTGTGGTAAGAGGAACCGACAGAGCATTGGTGGTAGCCGATTTGCCTTTCGGAACGTACCAGAGCAATCCTGAAAAAGCCCTGGAATCTGCCGTAAGAATGATGAAGGAAGGTGGTGCCCATGCTGTGAAGATCGAAGGCGGAAAAGAGATTTCTAAATCAATTAAGAAAATTATCAATGCCGGAATTCCGGTGATGGGACATTTGGGATTAACTCCACAGTCGATTTATAAATTCGGAACCTATAAAGTAAGAGCCAAAGAAGAAGCGGAAGCAGAAAAATTGATCGCTGATGCCCAGCTTTTGGAAGAATTGGGCTGTTTCGCTGTAGTCCTGGAAAAAATTCCTGCGGATTTGGCCAAAAAAGTAACGGAAGCCATTTCCATTCCGACCATCGGAATCGGAGCCGGTGCTCACTGCGACGGTCAGGTATTGGTGTATCATGACATGGTGGGCATGAACAAAGGTTTCAGCCCGAAATTTTTAAGAAGGTATCTGGATCTGTATACGGAAATCACCGGTGCGGTAGCGCAGTATGTAAAAGATGTAAAAAGCGAGGATTTCCCTAACGAAAGCGAAAGTTATTAATGAGAAATCAACAGCAAACTCAGGGGATTATATCCATCATTGCATTGTTCTGCCTTGTGGTGGGATGGTTCAATCTTTTTTCTCCGGAAATCAATAATCTTTTATCAAGAAGAGTTTTTTACATTCTTATCGGGATAAGCTTTTTCCTCCAGGCCCCTCTTTTGAAAAACAGGAATTTTGTCTATGGCATGTATGCGGCGGCGGCAGTATGTGTGCTTGGAGGCTTGCTGATTCCGGTAGGCTCAAGAGCGGAATCCCTGAAAACGCTCGGGGTTTTTGTGGGGCTTATTCTTACATTTGCCGGCAGGCCTATTTATCGTTAATAGAGTATGGAGGAGCAGATTGTATATGAAGACAACCACCTTCTGGTAGTTAATAAAAAAGTCGGGCAGCTTGTACAGGGCGACAAGACCGGCGATGAATCCTTACTGGAATCCATCAAGAATTTTATAAAAGCAAGAGATAACAAGCCGGGAAATGTTTTTCTGGGTCTTGTGCACCGGATTGACCGGCCGACTTCAGGGCTGGTGATTTATGCCAAAACATCCAAAGCCTTATCACGCCTTACCCAAATGGTCAAAAACCGGGAAGTAAAAAAAACGTACTGGGCAGTTGTGGCCAAAGAAATGATCCCTAAGACCCAAAGGCTGGTTCATTACTTAAAGAAAAACGAAAAGAATAATAAAGCCATTGTTTTCCCGAAAGCGACGGACGGCGCTAAAGAAGCGATTCTTACCTACAATGTGATCAAAGCCCTGGAGAATTACCTCCTGCTGGAAATTGATCTTGAAACGGGAAGGCATCATCAGATCCGGGCCCAGTTATCCAAAACCGGAGTTCCTATCAAAGGGGATCTGAAATACGGTGCTCCACGTTCAAATCCCGATGGGGGAATCAACCTTCACGCCCGGAAGCTGGAGTTTATCCATCCCGTAACCAAAGAAAACATAGAAATCACCGCGCCGGTTCCGCAAAATGATGCCGTCTGGAGAGCTTGTGAAGATTAATTTAAATTCAATACTACTCAATTTTGACGCTTAGATCCTTGGTAATAGCCTTAACAGGAAAAACTTCCAGCATCCAGCTTCTCTCTTCCAGCCTATAGGTATAAAGTATTGGTTGTAAAACAATTCCGTATAAATACCTACTGAAAAGACGGGATTTTCCGGAGCAGGGCTTTGTTTTTTTTAATAATTTTACATGAGTAATTTTAAAAACAATAACCATGCTTACACTCGGACAATTAAAGGAAGCCACCTGCTATAAATCGGATTACGCTTCCAAGTTTTTACCTTATGTCATCGAAACGTGCAACACATTTTCCATCAACACGCCTTCGAGAATGCTTAATTTCCTGGCGCAGGTCGGACACGAAAGCGGCGGGCTGTTTTATACTGAAGAACTGGCCAGCGGAAGTGCTTATGAAGGCAGAAAGGATCTGGGGAATACCCAAAAAGGCGACGGCGTAAAATTTAAAGGCCGCGGCCTCATCCAGATTACCGGAAGAGCCAATTACCAGGCTGTTTCCAAAGCATTGGGTACGGATTTCATTGCGAACCCAACCCTTTTAGGCGGAAAAAATGTTACCAAATGCAGCAACGCCCAGCTGGAAAACGCTGCAGAAAGTGCCGGATGGTTCTGGAACACCCGAAAGCTGAATGATCTGGCCGATCAGATCGATATTACCAAAAGTATTGATACCGGAAACAATCTTGTCGTTTTCAAGAAAATCACCAAAGCCATCAACGGAGGTTACAACGGATTGCCGGACCGGTTAAATCGGTATAAATCAGGGCTTCCCTATTTTATTAACTTTAAATAAGTGGTTATGAAATACATAATAGTACTGATGGTATTTTTACTGTCAGCAAATGGATTTGCCCAAAAACCCGTTCTTCACGATCTGAAAGATCCCAGGATGCACGCTGGCTGCTATGTCGACGGAAAGAAAAATCCTGTTGCAAATTTGTCGGAAGATGGAGGAGCTCTGTTTAATTTTACCGGAAAAGATGAACTTTTCCCGGTAATTAAGGCGACTAAAGAATACCCAGAAGCCTTTGGGAATAAAACATATAAAATTTACATCAAAGAAACCCGGTCTACGAAAGTTGAAGATTCCTGTATTGAAGAAAAAGGATATTCTATAAAAATCGTGTATAAGAAAAAAGTGTATTTCTACACAAGAAAAGGAATGTGCGGCTGTTAGTCATTAAGCTGGAAGAGGGAAGCCAGAGTCGGAATGTTTTTTCTGTAAAGATTACAACTATTGATCATTAATATCAAATGATACTTCTGCTACTAAGTTGATGGATTCTTTATTTAAGTTTTGATTAACTGATAAATAGGTGAATAAATTTTGCTTTAAATTTAAAAAAAGATTATCTCAACAGAGGTAATCTTTTTATTGGTCTGAATTTTACGGCATCAAAAAACTTCCAGCTCCCATCATCCGGCTTCCCACGTTCTCTCATTCTTAAAAAAAATTTGCCCGTTCAGAAAAAATGTCTACCTTCGTCCCAGACTTTAGGGGTGTCTGTTGAAAAAACAGGCTGAGAATTACCCTTTGAACCTGATCCGGATCATACCGGCGTAGGGAAAAGTGCAATGACTTTGCCGTACATTCTATTGTACCGTCATGGGCATTCCTAAAGCAGATAAAAAATTTAGGAATGGAACTCACAATTAACCACACCCGAAAAACTTTTGATGTACTTCCTGCCACGCTGGAAGCATTACTGGCTATGGAACTTCCCCAAAAGCGGAAAGGCATCGCTGTAGCCCTCAACAACGCGTATTATTCCGCAGCATTCCTGGGCGGAAACATTTCTCAATGATAAAGATTCAGTATTAATCATCACCGCTACTCAGGGCGGTTAATCCTCATAAAAACAAAATTGTATGGCTCATAACATCACCCGTTCGCCGTTTCCGAACTCAAAAAAGATCTATGTGGAAGGGAAAATCCACCCCATCCAGGTAGCGATGCGCGAAATAGAACTCAGTCCGACCAAGCTTTCCAACGGAACGCTGGAACACAACCCGCCGGTTACCGTCTACGATACCTCAGGACCGTATACCGATGAAAATTCTGAAATCAATATTGAAAAAGGGCTTCCGAGAATCCGTGAACAATGGATCCTGGACCGAAATGATGTAGAAATTTTAGATGGCATCACGTCCGAATACGGAAAAGCCAGGTTGGCTGATTCCAAACTGGATGAACTGCGGTTTTCGTATAATCACAAACCGAAAGTGGCGAAAGAAGGAAAAGAAGTTACCCAGCTGTATTACCGCCAAACAGGGGATCATTACCCCCGAAATGGAATACATCGCCATCAGGGAAAACCAAAGAATCGAGCAACTGGAGACCGTTTCCAAAGAAATGGCTTTCCAGCATCAAGGCAACAGCTTCGGGGCGAAGACGCCTAAAAATAAGATCACCCCCGAATTTGTAAGGGATGAAATTGCCGCGGGTCGAGCGATTATTCCCAACAACATTAACCATCCGGAAAGCGAACCCATGATTATCGGACGGAACTTTCTGGTGAAGATCAACGCCAATATCGGAAACAGTGCGGTTTCATCAAGTATTGAAGAAGAAGTGGAAAAAGCAGTCTGGGCCTGCCGTTGGGGAGCTGATACGATCATGGATCTTTCCACAGGAAAAAATATCCATGAAACAAGAGAATGGATCATCCGGAACAGCCCGGTTCCGATTGGTACCGTTCCGATTTACCAGGCACTGGAAAAAGTAAAAGGAGTCGCGGAAGACTTAACCTGGGAGATTTTTAAAGATACATTGATCGAACAGGCGGAGCAGGGTGTTTCCTATTTTACCATTCATGCCGGTGTTTTGCTGCGGTACATTCACCTTACGGCAAAAAGGGTAACGGGAATTGTTTCCAGGGGCGGTTCGATTATGGCAAAATGGTGCCTTTTTCATCACAAAGAAAATTTTCTGTATACCCATTTTGAAGAGATCTGTGAGATCATGAAAAAATATGATGTTGCCTTTTCCCTGGGAGACGGTCTTCGTCCGGGTTCCATTGCCGATGCCAATGATGAAGCCCAGTTTGCCGAGCTGGAGACATTAGGAGAGCTGACAAAAATTGCATGGAAGCACAATGTCCAGGTAATGATCGAAGGTCCGGGCCACGTTCCGATGCACATGATCAAGGAAAATATGGACAAGCAGCTTGAAGAATGCCACGAAGCTCCTTTTTACACGCTTGGTCCGTTGACAACAGATATTGCACCGGGGTATGATCATATCACTTCAGGAATCGGTGCGGCGATGATCGGCTGGTTCGGCTGTGCGATGCTGTGCTACGTAACCCCGAAAGAACATCTCGGGCTTCCAAACAGAGACGATGTAAAAGTAGGGGTAATCACCTACAAGCTTGCGGCCCACGCAGCAGATTTGGCCAAAGGACATCCCGGTGCGCAGTACAGGGACAATGCACTGAGCAAGGCCAGGTTTGAATTCCGTTGGGAAGACCAGTTCAATCTTTCGCTCGATCCCGAAACGGCAAGATCGTATCATGATGAAACCCTTCCGGCAGATGGAGCAAAAGTCGCTCATTTCTGTTCCATGTGCGGGCCGAAATTCTGCTCAATGAAAATCACCCAGGAAATCCGGGAATCTGCTGAAAAAGGCATGCTGGATAAATCCCAGGAATTCATCGAAAAAGGGAAGGAGATTTATATATGATCATCGTCATCACGCCCGAACAATCCGTCCGGAATGAAAACGAAATCATTAATGAACTGTTTAAAGAAGGTCTTGAGCTGCTCCATATCAGGAAACCCGCAATGGAAGTAGAAACCATGAGGAAATATATACACAGCATCCAGTCTGATTACCATGAAAAACTGGTTTTGCATAACCATTATGTACTGGCTGAAGAATTCGGTACTTCCAGGATCCATTGTAAAGAAGCTGAAAGACCGAATATTCCGGATCATTTTCTTGACGAGTATAGGGTATCGACTTCGGTACATGGTATAAATGACTTCAATACGCTGGATTCCCGATGGGAATATGCAATGATAAGCCCGGTGTTTCCAAGTATTTCAAAAGCAGGGTACGGAACAGGCACAAAAATTCTGGAAAGTATCCGGCAGAGAGAGAACGATCATTCAGGACTTATTGCTTTGGGAGGAATAAATCAATATAATATCGAAACAGTTTTTTCAGCAGATGTTGATGGAGCCGCTTTGTTGGGAGCCGTTTGGGAAAGTGAAGAGCCAATAAAAACATATATCCAATGCAGGAAGAACGCCCTTACATTATGACGGTTGCCGGTTTCGACCCAAGTGGCGGAGCCGGAATCCTGGCCGATATCAAAACTTTTGAACAGCTGAAAGTCCAGGGATTGGCGGTGTGTACGGCGATGACGATCCAGACCGGTTCCCAATGCCTGGGCCTGGAATGGCAGCCGTTGGATGAGATTGTATCAACAATGGAAGTGCTGATGAAAAGTTATCCTGTCCAGGCAGTAAAAATTGGGGTGGTAAAAGACGCTGCATTTTTAAATGAGATCTTAAAAGTAACTACGATCAACGCTCCTCAGGCTAAAATAGTCTGGGATCCGGTGTTGAAAAGTACGTCTGAGTTTGCTTTTTTTGATTTGAATACGATTTCAAACGTAAAAAATATGTTAAACAGGTTTGATCTGATGACCCCCAATTATCATGAATATCAGGTTTTGCAAAAGAACGGACTGTTTGAAAACCCAGCGTCTTCATGCGCTGTGCTCATCAAAGGAGGACATCGGGAAGATTTTTTAGGAACAGATATTCTGGTCAATAACGGAGAAGAGATTTCCCTTCGGCCCGGCGATACGTCATCCGTCTATTATCCGAAACATGGTTCAGGCTGCGTGCTGTCATCTGCAGTGGCGGCGCATCTGGCGAAAGGAGAAGACCTTGAAACGGCCTGCCGAAAAGGAAAAGATTACATCGGGAAATTTTTAACGGGCACTCCCGGCTTACTTGGATTTCATTCCTGAAATAAGCGGTTGAGAAATCAGGTGCCTCTTTACAGTAAAAATAAAAAAATGGAAAAATTACAATACATATCCCAGGGCGTTACAAAAGCCGAACAGGAATTAAATATTAAAAAGGCCTTGGACAACGGTGTACAATGGGTACAGGTCCGCTGGAAAAATGCTTCTCAGGAAGAGCTGACAATTCTCTGTGAAAAATCGATGAAACTCTGCTCAGAATACAATGCCTTGTGTATCATCAACGATCATGTTCAAGTAGCAAAGGATATAGATGCGGATGGCGTCCATCTCGGGCTGAAAGACACTGCTGTGGAAAAGGCCAGGCAGATTTTGGGCGAAAATAAAATCATCGGCGGTACGGCTAATACGTTTTCGGATGTACTTCAGAGAATGGCAGAGTCCTGCGATTATATCGGTTTGGGGCCTTTACGTTTTACTTCAACCAAAGAACAGTTGAGCCCGATCCTGGGCTTCGAAGGCTATGAAGAAATTATTCGGGACCTTCGGGAAAAATCCATAGAAATTCCCAAAATATTTGCTATCGGCGGTGTTCTTTTAGAAGATACCGAACGGTTACAGCAGACCGGAATTTACGGAGTAGCGGTTTCGGGACTGATTACTTCCCTGCCATCCCTCGTCAGTGCATTCAGGACTGCACTGTACCAGGATTCCATGACTTTACAAAACAGATAAAATTTACCTATGAATAATCAGAATTTAATAATTGCCGGCCGGACTTTTGAATCGAGACTGTTTCTGGGAACGGGAAAATTCGGAAACCTTTCGGAAATGACGGATTCCATCATTGCTTCAGGGAGTGAAATGGTAACGATGGCTTTAAAAAGGATCGACTCCCAATCTCCGGAAGATGATCTTCTGAATGCCCTGAAACCGGCCGGAACCCATCTTTTACCGAATACGTCAGGCGCAAGAACAGCGAAAGAAGCGGTATTGGCCGCCCAGCTGGCAAGGGAAGCCCTGGAAACCAACTGGGTAAAACTGGAAATCCACCCTGATCCGAAATACCTGCTGCCGGACCCGATTGAGACCTTATATGCAACGGAAGAACTGGCCAAATTAGGATTCATTGTTATGCCTTACATTCATGCCGATCCGGTTTTGTGCAAACGTTTGGAAGATGTAGGTACAGCGGTCGTTATGCCCTTGGGAGCGCCGATCGGAACCAATAAAGGCCTGAAAACCCTGGATTTTTTAGAAATTATCATCAGCCAGAGCAATGTTCCCGTAGTGGTAGATGCCGGAATCGGGGCTCCGTCCGACGCAGCGAAAGCAATGGAAATGGGTGCTGATGCGGTACTGGTAAATACAGCGATTGCCGTGGCCGGAGATCCTGTGCGAATGGCCCTGGCTTTTAAGGAAGGCGTTATTGCCGGCAGAAAAGCCTATGAAGCGGGATTGGGAGCGGTTTCAAAACATGCGGAAGCATCAAGTCCGCTGACTTCTTTTTTGTTTGATTAAATCATGAAGCATGAAAAGTTTTACAACTGTTTTTGAACAGTACCGGTGGGATGAAATCAAATCAAGGCTGGAGAAAGTAACACAGTCTGATGTTGAAAAAAGCCTTCAGAAAAGCAACCGGACCCTTGATGATTTTCTGAACCTTATTTCGCCGGTAGCTGCCGGAAAACTGGAAACTATGGCGCGAATGGCACAGCATCTTACCCGGAAACGTTTCGGGAAAACGATCCAGCTGTATGCGCCGCTGTACCTCAGCAACGAATGCCAGAATATCTGTACTTACTGCGGGTTCAGCCTGGATAATTCCATTAAACGGAAAACCCTGTCAGATACGGAACTGATGATTGAAGCCTCGGTTTTGAAATCGATGGGCGTGAATCATGTACTGCTCGTAAGCGGAGAAGCCAATAGGACGGTTGGAATTAACTATTTTCTGAATGCCATCAAATTATTAAAGCCGCACTTCGCTAATATTTCCATCGAAGTTCAGCCGTTGTCGGAAGGAGAATACAGCCAGCTTCATAACGCGGGAGTGCATGCCGTTCTGGTTTACCAGGAAACGTACCATCAGGAAGTATACAAAGAATACCATCCGAAAGGGAAAAAGTCAAACTTTGGTTTCCGCCTGGAAACCCCTGACCGGATCGGAAAGGCCGGAATCCATAAAATGGGGCTCGGCGTTCTGCTTGGATTGGAGGACTGGAGGGTTGACAGCTTTTTCAACGCGCTTCATATCGATTATCTTCAGAAACAGTACTGGAAATCTAAGTTTTCCGTATCATTTCCAAGGCTGCGGCCTGCGGAAGGAATCATCGAGCCTAATTTTATCATGTCCGACAGAGATCTGCTGCAATTGATCTGTGCCTACCGCATCTGGAATGAAGATCTTGAAATTTCCATTTCTACCAGGGAAAACGAAACCTTTAGAAATCATATTGTTTCATTAGGAGCCACAGCAATGAGTGCTGCTTCAAAAACCAATCCCGGCGGATATGCCGTTGATAAAGAATCGCTGGAACAGTTTGAAACCAGTGATGAAAGAAGTATGGAAGAAATAAAAAACGTGATCAGGAAGGCAGGCTACGATCCTGTCATGAAAGACTGGGATGCTGCTTACAGTGGAATTTAGCTACTCTTTAAAAAAATTATTAGCATTCTTTACGCTTTTACAATAGCTATGACGAAAAAGGGAAATCAATTTGAACGCTACAGCCGTCAGATTTTCATCGAGGAAATCGGGCTGGAAGGCCAGCGGAAAATCATGAATGCTAAAGTCCTGGTTATCGGAGCAGGTGGTTTGGGCAGTCCGGTCATCCAGTATCTGTCGGCGGCAGGTGTCGGTACAATAGGCGTGGTGGATTTTGATGAGGTGGAACTGCATAATTTGAACCGGCAGGTCATCCATAATGAACATTCAGTCGGCATTTCCAAAGTGGAAAGTGCGGGAGAATTCGTTAAAAACCTTAATCATCAGGTCAGTTTTATTAAGCATCATGTAAAAATAGATACTTCAAATGCAGAAGAGCTGATTTCAGACTATGGTATTATGGTTGACGGCTCCGATAATTTTACAACGCGATATCTGGTAAATGACACTTGTGTAAAATTGGAAAAACCTTTGGTCTACGGAAGCATTCTCGGGTTTTCCGGCCAGGTTGCGGTTTTTAATATTCACGGAAGTAAAAACCTCAGGGATATTTTCCCGGAACCGCCTTCAGATGAAAATCTTCCTGACTGTGACAGCCTGGGGGTACTGGGTGCTTTGCCGGGAATCGTGGGAAGCATGATGGCCAATGTAGCATTAAATATCATCACGGATCTGCCTGTGCCTGTAAACAAACTGACTTTGATTGATACATTCAACTGGAATTTTCAGACGATTGATTTTTAGATAGAATATAAGAGGCTGGAAGAGGGAAGCTGGATGCTGGAGGTTCTGTTTATCAGACCAAGGACTCTGGTTCCAGATTTACTTGTAATTCTATTCTTATTCGATTTTTTAACGCAAAGTTTACTTTTCCTAATGCTAAGATGAGAAGGCAAAGAAAGATCAGCGAGCTGATCTGATGAAGCGCGCGCATAATCTATCCGCTTTATCAGCGGCTTTGCCGCTTCGCTTTGCTCACTTTATAAATAATAAGAACAATTATCAGCTTTGCGTCAATTTTATTCGATTAAAATGTTGGAAGGCGGAGACTGGAGCTTTTGCCAGGTAATTACAACTAAACGGCTTAATTAACAAACCTTATTTTTTTGGCTTGCTCCAGAGGAGCAATATCTGTGTAGCAGATTTCCTTATCCGTTAAGGCCGGCAACCAGGTTAATAGTTAGTGCCACAACAAAAGTATTCATGAAAAACGCAAGCAGCCCGTGGAGCATGGTTATTTTTCTTAAATTCCTGGAAGTAATGCTGACGTCGGAAACCTGAAAGGTACAGCCCATGCAGAAAGAATAATATGCAAAATCCATATAATCGGGATGGTAGACTTCGTTTTCGTCTTCGGTCGGAAATTTAAGGCCGCCGATTTCCTCTTTTTTGCCGGAAGTATCTTCATCATAATATTCCCGGGCATAGTGAAAGATATATTGAGTCTGTACCATAATCCAGGAAAGAATCATCGCGCCAAGAACAGCCGGGAGGAAGTAGATTTCTTTCTGCACGCCTTTGTCTTTGGAGGTGACCAGGAAAAATATGGCAAACATACTCGCAAAGCAGGCAACGATAATGGTCGTAAAAACAAAAACGGCATTGCCGTCATCGTCCCTTGCTTTTTTACGGATGTCGTCCACTTTCCGGTGCAGAATCACCTGCCAGTCCAAGAAAAGAAAAACGAGGGAAAAGGCCAGCCAGCAAAAAATAAGAATGATCAACGGTTTCAGATCCAGCCTGAAAATCAAAAAGAAAACCAACGTTGCAGCCAGCAGGCTGATGATGCCCCTCTTCACCGGATTAAGTTTTAAGAAAAAGCTTTCTTGTGTTTTCATTTTTGCCATGCTGAATTTTCTTTAAAAATAGAGAAAAATGTTTTTTCTCAGGTACGCTAAAAGTGAAATTAAGTTTTTTTAATGACGGAAATAGGATGATCCTGAGTGATACAATAAACCCCTTTAATTATATACATTAAAAGGGTTCCATTATTTATCTGTTCAAACCGGATTACTGTCCTTGCGGCACCATTCCGCTGTTGTCATCCTTTTTACTTTCTTTCAGGATGCTCTGGTCTTCCTTTGCCAGCTTGTTTCGGGTCGGGATTTTATAGTTTACCGATAATCCGAAGTTTCGGGTATCGTACTTATTCCTCATGTAAACCGATTGTCCTTGCGGCGGATTGGACCGAACCTGCATCACCTGTCCGTTAAAAATGTCATTCGCAAATACGGAAACGGTTAAGCGGTTATCCATAAATTTCTTCGTCAGCGTCAGATCAAACGAATTGTTGAAGGGCTTTTCTGCCGTAAAGTAGAAATATCCGGCTCTCGGTGTCAGATAACTGTAATTGGCCGTCAGCTTGATTTCCTTCGGTAGAATAATCTGGGTCATGATATTGAAAATCCAGAAGCCTTTATTATCCAGATCAGCGATATCATGTTTCTGATAGCCGGCGTAGATATACATAAAGTTGATCTTGTCCGGGTTGAAATTAAACTTCATAATCTCGCTCAACGGTTTGCTGAAGATCATAAACGGAACCGGAAGCCCGACATTGAAATTATGGATTTTCATTTCCGATATGTTGATCTGCTCGTTAAAAAGGTTTTTCCCTTCCCTACGAATGATCTGGGCCACCTGGTTTTTCGCCGAACTTACACTATATCCAATGAAAGCGTAATCAAAAGCTGAAATTTTCACCTCATAGTTGTTAAAGATCGTCGGCTGAAGATTCGGGTTACCGGTAACCTGGGTATTCGGACCCTGGAAGGTAACGTTATTCGGATTCAGAGCAGAAATACTCGGCAGACTGATCTTTTTGTTGTAATTGGCCGTCACATGTACCTGCTCCATTAAGTTATACTGGACGCTGGCATTCGGGAACAATTTAAATTTATTAAAAGGCCGCAGATCTGCTTCTGTCAGCATATTATTATTGGCCTTGTCATAATATCTGGTAATCCCGGAAATATCATAGTTTTCCGCACGGGTTCCCAGAATGAAATCAAACTTCTTCAGCTTGGCCTGCAATTCCAGGTAGGTGGCTGTGGTTTGTCTCGTGTATTCGAGATTCGTTAATCCTTTGCTTTCCGTGTCAAACTGCTGATGTTCATATAATCCGCCTAAGCTTACTTTACCTCCATCCAAAATCTTGATCGGCTGGGAATAATCTACTTTGAAATTGGCAATCCTCATATCAGATGTATTATTCAGTAAATTTCCCAGAGAAACCCTTGGCTGTTGAGTATTGGTATCTGTAAGATTTACATCTCTAAAGATATTGTTCTGGTCAAATTTGCTATCGGATTTTGTGAATCCGAATTGAAAGTCGAGTTTCTGTGTCTTCTCAGAAAACCGTTTCTGATAAGTTACAACTGCTTCCTGCCTTACATTGTTTGTATTGGCTGCATCATAAGAATCAAATTTTGCTTCTCCGTAAACGTTAGGATTTTCTTGAATCAGGACATCTGCTAAACCATCACTTAAAGTATAATTGTCATTATTGTTATGGTAAATATCATAGTTCAAAAGCAAGCGGTCCGGTCCGAGATCAAAAGTGATTCCAGATTTTGCAAAATACCCCCTGCCATAACGGTCGGTATCACTGTACAATAAACCATCCTGATCGGTATTCAGCATGCTTTCGCGGTAATTCTGGCCGACGTTCAGCTGCCATCCGAAAATTTTGTTTCTGGCATTTAAGTTTAAGGAGTTGCTCGTTCTGCTTCTGAATTTATCATAATTCGTGAACGAATAGTTTCCGGAATAAGTAGCGGTTAAATATTTATTGGCATTCTTATTTGTAATGATGTTCATGATCGCACCGCCGGAAGTTGCCGGAAATTCCGCGCCGGGCTGGGTGATGACTTCAACGCGGTCTACCGAATTGGCAGGCATTCCTTCCAGAAAAGAATTCAGCTCGTTGGAGGTAATATTTAAAGGCCTCCCGTTGAGGTACACATCAAGGACTTTTCCCTGGTACATCATTCCTGCGATATCGGTTGATATAAGCCCCGGAAGCTTCTTGATTCCTTCAAGAACGTTTCCGTTATTCAGTTGGGGCTGTTCCGAAAAATCAAAAATCGTACGATCTGCTTTTTGCTCAACGGCTTTTTTAGTTTTGGTAATTATGACACCTTCAATCTGCTTTTCCTTCGTCGTCTGGTTATTGGTTTTTTCCTGGGCGGAAGCAAAAGCCACACTCAGAAAAGATAAAGTAATAATTGTTTTTTTCATGCTCTTTCTATTCGATTGATTAGACATCTGAAAACAGATTTTGTTACAGGCACAGAGAAAATTTATGGATCATAAAATCAAATAAATAATTATGATATGATTGCTTTAGGCTTAATAATTAAATGATGGATCTTACTATTATTTACATCCTTAATATGATCGTTATTGGTTAAAATCTAGTTTGAATAAAATCTATAATCTTTCCTTTTCCTCAAAGTTAATGGCCTTTTTCTGGATCTTCTTTTTCTTACCTCCGAAAGTATAGCTCACGCTCAGGCGGAAGCTTCTGCCGTCCCAGTAATTGTTCATGTGGTGTACACTGTCGGTGAAATAAATTTCTCCCCGGTACCGCTGGGCAAGGATATTGGTAACGGTTGCATTAATCTGTAGCTGCTGATGCATCAGCGAAATTTTAAATCCTGAAGAAAGATCGGAGAAATTATGAAAATAGTAATTGACGTTTCTGTAAGGGAGGCTTTGTTCGTAATTCAGGAAAAATGCCACTGTTTTATCTTTGTTCAGTGCAACGGTATTATTAATGGAATAGCTGAACGAAGTTCCTTTCTGAGGTTGTGCATCTAACCCGAAAATTTCAGAATTCTGTTTGCTTGCATTTATCGCAATCGCAGATTCCCAGCGTTTGAAAAAAGTATCGGTATAAGAAACATTCAGACCCAGCGAATTGGTGTTGTAATAATTAAGATACGTCGAGATCTGCGAAAGGCCGTCCTGGAAGGAAACCTGCCCGAATGCATTTTTCAGCCTGAGATAATAGAGACTGGCCGTCAGCTTATTGTTGAAGGTATAGCCAAGTTCCAAATTATTGATATAAGACGGCGTAAGCAAAGGATTTCCGGAAGAATAGGAATAAGGATTGGAATACCAGCGGAACGGATTAAGGCTGCTCATTCCCGGACGGTTGATCCTTCTGGAATACGCCAGGCTGAAAATATTTTTATCTTTCTTATACGAGACATAGGCGGACGGAAACCATTGGCCATACCGATACTGATTACCGGAACCTGTGGAAGGGGTGTAGCTTTCTGCCCGGGTATTTTCATAACGGAGCCCGGCTTTGGTTTCCCAGTGTTCGCCGAAATTTTTGGCATAACTGAAATAGGCGGCATAATTTTCCTCTTTATATTCAAAAAGATTGGCTCTGGCTGCATCAGCGATGTATCCGCTATCGGTCAGATTGAAATATTTTAAATCGGAATTGTTTTTAAATTGGTTAAACTTTGCCCCGGTCTCGATGGTCCCGAAGGAAAAAGGAAGCTCCAGGTCTGCCTGTACGGAAAATACCTGAGGCGCTACCAGGGAAAGGGTTTTTACATCCTGAACGGTATTATTAGAGAATTTTTGCGTAGAGAAATTCACTTCCGTATCGGAATTGTTTTTATAGAAATTTCCCATAATACTTAATTTTTTACCTAATGAATCAAGTTTGAGATCATAATAGGCACTTAGCGTGTGAGTGGGTTCCTTCTCGCGGTGGAATGTGTTCGTCAGAAGCATTTCTTCAGTAAGGTCTGGACTGATGTTCCGGGTGGTGTTAACGATGTCCATTCCCGATCTTTGGTGGGCATAAATATACTCAAACCCGGCTTCGGAATTTTTACTGATTTTGTAAGACATATTGATACTGGGAGTCAATTCGTTCCACATATCTTTTCTGATGGAGTTGCTGTAATTCTGTGTAGCTCCGATGATGCTGTAGTTTTCATTTGTACGTTTGGCGGAGTCATAATAGACAAGCTTCAGGCTGGTGCTGAACTTTTCGGTCTGGTAATTCAGCATTCCGGTGTTTCCGAATCCGGAATAGGTTCGCTGGATCAGGTTGGAGGTAAGACTGCCGCTGAATCCCAGGTTTGGATTTTTTTTAAGGATGATATTGATCAGTCCGCTGTTTCCCTGGGCTTCGTATTTTGCCGGAGGTGTGGTAATGACTTCTATTTTGGCGATGTTTTCCGATCGGATCGATTTGAGGTAATTCAGAAGGGCTTGTCCCGAAAGATTCAGCATTCTTCCGTTAATCATTACGCCAACGCTGCTTTTTCCTGTAATCGAAATGGTGCCGAGAGTTTCATCCACCTTGATCATAGGAACATTGGCTAAGGTTTCCGAACCGTCCATCCCCTGAGAAGCAATGGAAGCTTCCACATTAAAGATCATCCGATCTGCTTTCCTTTCCAGCAGCTTTTTCTTAACAAGGATTTCTACCTTTTCAATAGTACGGATGCTGTCTTTCTTTACTTGAGACCAAAATAATGAGGAAACCAGCAGGGCAGCCAAAACGGGAATGTTTTTCATAGTATTCTTTTTTGGCAAATGTATTCTGATGAAAGACAGGATAAAACAGCATTTAGATGTTCAGCGGTTTTCATCCGACAAAAAATGTTTCGTCGATGATTTTAGGGTGTTTGCCGATTTAAATAGGGAAAATGCCGCTGCCATGACTATTTTTGAACTATGAAAAATCTTATTCTTCTTCTAATGGAAAACAGGAATACCGTCGCTGTTTCACTATATTTACATGATACCTCCGTAGAAAGTATTTTTATTAATAACAAAAAACTATGATGAAGACGCATAAGCTTGTTTGGTTTCATATTTTTTTCTGGACGATTTATATTATCGGATCGGTAGTGATTCCTTATTTCGTATTCGATTCTGAAAAATCCCTGACGTTTAAAATCACCTTTTTTCTTACCAGCTTTATATCCTTTTACGTCAACTATTTTTTTATTGTTCCCCGGTTTTATGAGCCGGATAAGATTTACAAGTCTGTTATTGCCTTTTTGCTAAGCGTAACCTGCTTTGTTATCGTTCGCTATTCTATAGAAGAGGTGCTGCTGCCTGCGACATTGGGATTCAGGAATTACGATCCGGATACGGGAATTGCCTATTATTTTTTCGATAACATTTTTTTCAGCAGCACGGCCATTTTCATCAGTACGACATTCTGGTTTCTTCAATACTTTATCCGGGCAGAATCTGAAAAGGCAGAGCTCATCGAAGCCAGAAAAACCGCAGAGCTGCAGGCCTTAAAAACCCAGATTAATCCGCATTTTATTTTTAATTCTCTAAACAATATTTATTCGCTGGTGTATCAGAATTCCGAAAAAGCTTTACCGGCCATTGAAGAATTAAGCAGGCTGCTGAGGTACAGCACAAAAGACCTTACTGAAGATGCCATTACTTTAGATAAAGAAATCGGGTATATCGACAGCTTAACAGCGCTGGAAAAACTGCGGATTAAAAAACCCGAGTTGCTGATTATTGAAAAGCACATCAGCCATCCCGAACTGAAAATTTCCCCGATGATTTTGGTTCCGTTTGTGGAAAATGCTTTCAAACACGGAGATTTCCGGGATAAAGGTTTTGAGATGAAGATTTCCGACCGCCATAAAGTATTGCACTTTTATCTGTTAAATTATAAAAATGAAAGGATGAAAGATGAGGTTTCGGGCATCGGAATTGAAAATGTAAAGAAAAGACTGTCGATTCTTTATCCCGGTAAGCATGAACTGAATATAAAAAATTCCGAAACAGAATTTGCGGTAGACTTAAAAATAGATTTGCGGAATGAATAAAATTAAATGTGTCATTGTCGACGATGAGCCGCTGGCCATTTCGCTGCTGGAAAGCTACGTGAATAAAGTGCCGTTTCTGGAACTTGTTTTCTCCACAGAAAATCCGATTGAGGCAATGGAATATGTCCAGAACAATGCATCCGACCTAATTTTCCTGGATATTCAGATGCCGGAGCTTACGGGAATCAATTTTATGAAAATTCTCGGCGACCGGAAAAAGTATATCTTAACGACGGCTTACTCGGAATATGCTTTGGAAGGATATGATCATCACATTATCGATTATCTGCTGAAGCCTGTCCCGTTTGAAAGGTTTTATAAAAGCGTACTGAAAGCGCAGGAACGTTTTATGCCGGCTGGTTCCGCAGAACCGACTCATTTTTTTGTAAAGTCTTCAGGGCAGCAGCACCGGATTAATTTTAAAGATATCCTGTATGTGGAAAGCATCAGGGACTACGTCAATGTCAAAACCAGGGAGCAGGAATATATCGTATTGGATACCCTGAAGTCGATGGAGCAGCAGCTTCCCGAAACTTCTTTTTTGAGAATACATAAATCCTTCATCGTAAATTTAAATCAGATTAAGAACGTAACCACAAGAAAGATTATGCTGATTACCGAGCAAGAAATTCCGGTAGGAGAGAGCTACCGGATGCATCTTTTAACCAGAATAAAATAAAAAAGCAGTTTCCAACGAAACTGCTTTTTTTATGATTAATTAACTCTAACAATTAATTTTTCTCCTGTTGTTTGATCAGATTCAGGGCAGAACCTGCTTTGAACCATTCGATCTGTTGATCGTTGTAGGTATGGTTGGCCAGAACAATGTCTTTGCTTCCGTCGGTATGAATGAATTCCAATGTCAGCTGTTTTCCCGGAGCAAACTGATCCAGATCCAAGAAGTTAACAACGTCGTCTTCCTGTACTTTATCGTAATCTGCTTCATCGGCAAACGTCAACCCAAGCATTCCCTGCTTTTTAAGGTTGGTTTCATGAATTCTGGCAAATGATTTTACCAATACTGCTTTTACGCCAAGGTGTCTTGGTTCCATCGCCGCATGCTCTCTGGAAGATCCTTCCCCGTAATTCTGGTCTCCGACTACAATAGAAGGGATTCCGGCCGCTTTATAAGCTCTCTGCACCGCAGGAACTTCGCCATATTCGCCGGTCAGCTGGTTTTTTACTTTATTGGTTTCCATGTTATAGGCGTTTACCGCGCCGATCAGCATGTTATTGGAAATATTATCCAGGTGGCCTCTGTATTTCAGCCAAGGTCCCGCCATAGAAATATGGTCAGTTGTACATTTTCCGAAAGCTTTGATTAAAACCCTTGCTCCGGTAATGTTCTGGCCGTCCCATGCAGGGAATTCTTCAAGCAGCTGAAGCCTGTCGGAAGTAGGGCTTACATTCACCACTACGCTTGACCCGTCTTCAGAAGGAGCCTGGTAGCCGTTGTCTTCTACGGCAAAACCTTTTGAAGGAAGCTCAGAGCCTTTAGGCTCATCCAGTTTTACCTGTTCGCCGTTTTCAGCCGTTAAGGTATCGGTAATCGGATTAAAATCCAATCTTCCGGAAATTGCGACTGCAGCTACCAATTCAGGAGAAGCTACAAAAGCATGCGTATTCGGGTTTCCATCCGCTCTTTTTGCAAAGTTTCTGTTGAATGAGTGGATAATGGAGTTTTTCTCCCCTTTTTCAGCACCTTCCCGGTCCCACTGTCCGATACAAGGTCCGCACGCGTTGGTAAAGATTCTTGCATTTTCAAATTTCCTGAAAGAATCCAAGAATCCGTCTCTTTCAGCCGTATATTTTACCTGTTCCGAACCTGGGTTGATTCCTAAAATAGCTTTTGGCTTAACCCCTTTTGCTACAGCATCTTCTACGATAGAAGCGGCTCTCGAAAGGTCTTCGTATGATGAGTTGGTACACGAACCGATCAATGCCCATTCCACTTCCAGCGGCCATCCGTTAGCTTCCGCTTTGGCTCTGAATTCAGAAACCGGAGTCGCTAAATCCGGAGTAAATGGCCCATTTAAATGCGGCGTAAGCTCCGAAAGGTTGATTTCAATTAATTGGTCGAAATATTGTTCAGGATTGGCATATACTTCAGGGTCACCTGTCAAGTGCTCGGCAATCTGATCTGCGGCATCCACCACATCCTGTCTGCCTGTAGCAGCCAGATACCTTCTCATGGAATCGTCGTACCCGAAAGTAGACGTGGTAGCACCTACCTCAGCACCCATGTTACAGATAGTCCCTTTTCCGGTGGCTGAAAGCGATTCCGCTCCTTCACCGAAATATTCTACGATGCAGCCGGTTCCCCCTTTTACAGTAAGGATTCCTGCTACTTTTAAGATCACGTCTTTCGGAGCAGTCCATCCGGACATTTTACCGGTAAGTTTTACCCCGATCAGTTTTGGCATTTTAAGCTCCCAGGCCATTCCGGCCATTACATCTACGGCATCCGCACCACCGACACCGATGGCTACCATTCCTAATCCTCCCGCATTTACCGTATGGGAATCGGTACCGATCATCATTCCGCCCGGAAAGGCATAATTTTCAAGCACGACCTGATGGATAATTCCTGCGCCCGGCTTCCAGAAACCGATTCCGTATTTATCACAAACAGAGCTCAGGAAATTGAAAACTTCTGAGTTTTTATTGATTCCTTCCTGTAAATCAGATTCCGCGCCTACTCTTGCCTGGATCAGGTGGTCAGCATGGGCCGTTGAAGGAACAGCTACTTTTGCTTTTCCGGCCTGCATGAACTGTAGCAGTGCCATCTGTGCCGTAGCATCCTGCATCGCTACCCGGTCCGGAGCAAAATCTACATAAGAATTTCCTCTTTCATATTCCTGGGTTGCATTTCCTTCCCACAAGTGCGTGTAAAGGATTTTCTCTGAAAGTGTCAATGGCTTTCCTGTAATCTGTCTTGCCGCAGCAATTCTTTCAGGATAACGCTCATACACTTTTTTGATCATGTCAATATCAAAAGTCATATCTAATTTATTTTTTCTTTTTTATACTTCCGTGGTTTGCTAAACCATAACGG
Source organism: Chryseobacterium sp. SORGH_AS_0447 (assembly GCF_030818695.1). Taxonomy (NCBI): domain Bacteria; kingdom Pseudomonadati; phylum Bacteroidota; class Flavobacteriia; order Flavobacteriales; family Weeksellaceae; genus Chryseobacterium; species Chryseobacterium sp. SORGH_AS_0447. Next base: position 729,218 of record NZ_JAUTAR010000001.1, read on the forward strand.
AAAATGCTAGTCTCTTTTATTCAGCAAAATCTGTTCCTCCGGCCTCTGAAAAGAAATAAATATGCTGATGATCAAGATTATTAATAGGCTTCAATTTAAGAAAAAATAAAATTTTGATGATTGATTTAGGTTAAAATAATTTGGGCCCGGTCTTAAATAGAAATGTTCTAAACAAAAAAGAAAGATTCCGATCCGTACGGATCAGAATCTTTCAGATATTGATGTAAACAGTCCTGCTGTTTAGGATTAAAATAAATTAGTGAGCACTTGTGCTGGTAAGCTCCTTGATGGAAGGTACAAAGGTCGTAAGGTCGATACCTTCTACCGCTGCTTTGTATTCATCGATATTTGGAATACGCCCGATGATCGCGGATAATACCACAACCGGGGTAGAGGCCAATAAAGATTCTCCTTTTTTACGTTCGGAATCTTCCACAACTCTTCCCTGGAACAGACGGGTAGACGTAGCCATTACCGTATCTCCTTTTGCTGCTTTCTCCTGGTTCCCCATACAAAGGTTACATCCCGGACGCTCTAGGTACATCATGTTTTTGTACTCAACACGGGCTTCTCCTTTAGGTGCCTGATCATCAAATTCGAAACCTGAATATTTCTCAAGGAATTCCCAGTCTCCTTCCGCTTTCAGTTCGTCGATGATATTATACGTAGGAGCAGCTACGACAAGCGGTGCTTTAAATTCGATGGTTCCGTTTTTCTTTTCGATGTTTTTAAGCATCTGGGAAACGATCTTAAGGTCACCTTTGTGAACCATACATGATCCTACAAAGCCCAGATCTACTTTTTTCTCCCCTCCGTAGAACGTCAGATCTCTGATGGTATCGTGGGTATATCTTTTGGAAACGTCGTCGTTATTTACATCCGGATCGGCAATCATCGGTTCTACGATTGCGTCAAGGTCTACCACCACTTCAGCATAATACTTTGCATTGGCATCCGGAGTAAGAGCCGGTTTTTCTCCTGATCTGATCTCTGCAATTCTCTTATCTGCTTTGTCGATCAGTCCCTGAAGAACCTGGTTTTTGTTATCCATTCCTTTATTAATCATGATCTGGATTCTGCCTTTTGCAATTTCCAGAGATTCGATTAAGGTATCATCTTCAGAAATACAGATCGAAGCTTTAGCCTTCATTTCTGCAGTCCAGTCGGTAAAAGTAAATGCCTGGTCAGCAGGAAGCGTTCCGATATGAACCTCGATGATTCTTCCCTGGAATACGTTTTCCCCGCCAAACTGCTTCAGCATCTGAGCCTGGGTCGCATGAACCACGTCACGGAAATCCATGTGTTCTTTCATGTTTCCTTTGAAGGTTACTTTTACGGACTCAGGGATCGGCATTGACGCCTCACCGGTTGCCAGTGCAAGAGCTACGGTTCCGGAATCTGCTCCGAAAGCTACCCCTTTGGACATTCTGGTGTGAGAATCCCCTCCGATGATGATCGCCCATTCGTCGATCGTAATATCGTTTAGAACTTTGTGGATTACGTCGGTCATGGAATGGTACTGGCCTTTCGGGTCACGCGCCGTAATCAATCCGAAATCATTCATGAATTTCATCAGCTTAGGAATATTCGCCTGTGCTTTTTTATCCCATACGGAAGCTGTGTGGCATCCTGACTGATAAGCGCCGTCCACTACCGGAGAAATTACGGTAGCCGCCATAGATTCCAGCTCCTGTGCAGTCATCAGACCAGTAGTATCCTGTGAACCTACGATGTTTACCTGTACTCTAACGTCTGAACCTGCGTGAAGCACTTTACCGGGAGTTACCCCTACAGCGTTTCTGTTAAAGATTTTTTCAACAGCCGTTAAGCCCTGTCCGTCGTGAGAGATTTCTTTTGACGGTGCAAAAACCTGAGGCGCTTCAATTCCTAAAACCTGTGCGGCAAAAGTTTGCAGTTTTTTACCGAAAACGATGGCGTAAGATCCTCCGGCTTTGATGAATTCCATCTTTTGCGGAGTAAACGATCTGGAAAGATCGATCAGTTCCTCGTTTCCTTTATAAAGTTTCTTTTCTTTTGTATTGATGGTTAAAACCGTTCCTGTTGCCACTGAATACGCTTCTTCCAGAACGATTTCGCCGTTTTCGTTGCGAATCGGGTTTCCGTTTTCATCTGTCTTCTTCACCCAGTTTTTAAGGTCGATTCCGATACCTCCGGTTACGTCTACAGTTGTCAGGAAGATCGGGGAGATTCCGTTGGTACCTCCTACAATTGGTGCAATGTTTACGAAAGGTACGTAAGGACTTGCCTGCTTACCGGTCCATAATGCGACGTTGTTTACCCCGGACATACGGGACGATCCTACCCCCATAGTTCCTTTTTCTGCAATCAGCATAACGCTGGCATCAGGATACTGTGCCTGTAAAGCTTTAATTTCGTCCTGCGCCTGAGGCGTGATCATGCATTTACCGTGAAGCTCACGGTCTGATCTTGAGTGCGCCTGGTTTCCCGGCGATAAAAGATCTGTCGAAATATCACCTTCCCCAGCAATATAGGTTACGACTTTAATTTCCTCAGCCACTTCCGGAAGTTTGGTGAAAAATTCCGCCTTTGCATAGCTTTCAAGGATTTCTTTTGCGATTTCGTTACCGCTATGGTATGCTTCCTTCAGTCGGTTGGTATCCGCTTCATAAAGGAAAACCTGTGTTTTAAGAACTTCAGCAGCCTGTCGGGCAATCGCTGCATCATGACCAAGAGCAAGATCCAGCAATACTTCGATCGATTTCCCGCCTTTCATGTGGGATAACAGTTCGAAGGCATAAGCCGGAGAGATTTCTTCAACTAAAGACTCACCGAGAATAATTTCTTTTAAAAATTCAGCTTTTACAGCGGCTGCACTGGTGGTCCCAGGCAAAGTGTTGTAAATAAAAAACTTAAGAGAGTCAGCCCTGTATTCGTTGGCTGTATCTTTTATCTGTGCGATGATCTCGCTTAATAATTCGGCACTGTCAATAGGTTTTGGGTGAAGTCCCTGATTTTTTCTTTCTTCAATTTCTTGGATGTAATCCTGATAAATGTTCATAATAATAGAAGTCTTTTCAATCTTTAAGAGAATATACCCGTGGCTTCTTTTGTCCGTAAAAGTCAGGATAAGAATCGGCTATACTCCGTAATTATTTCAGAAGGTACTAAATAACAAGGTGTTTCCGGATCCTGACGTAAGAGAATTTTGCACATGATTATGTCAAAAATCTGTTTCAAAGATGATTTTATTATTTAAACCCCTGAAAATGTTTCCAAATTTACGGAATTTTCGTATTTTCTATAACTTAAATTATTTAGATTCTTTATAAATATGTATTTTATATTTTCTATTTTTGCCTGAATTTTGCAGAACCAGTGATGATTATGAAAAATGTAGCTTCGATTTTATGCCTTTTTATTTCGCTTTCCGTTTTTTCCCAGACTAAAGTCATAAAGAAAATCCCGATAAAAGATGTGGCCAAAACGCCGGTTACAAATCCCGGGCAAAAAACAAAAGGAGCACCGGACCTGCCGGTTCTTTATTCCGAACTCCCGGTGTTGATTCCCAAGAAAAAGAACGGAAACTTCGGATACGTTAATCAGAAAGGGAAATTCATTATTCAGCCTGAGTATCATATTGCCGTATTCTTCTATGAGGACTGCAACCTTTTAAATTCACCCAACGAAAAGTTGAGAAAATTCGGGACCGCCGAATATGCTACCGTCGAGAAAAATGAAATCTCTTACCGGGTCGACCGGAAAGGAAAAAGGGTGTACCAGTACAAACAGGCAGACCTTGGAAAATGTATTCATAAAGATTATATACAGCAGCTTTTTCAGGTGTACACCATGAACGGCTTTTTCGGACTCATTGAAAAATCCACCTTTAAAGATCCGCAGGACTACAAGCAGTTCAAAATTTATCCGCAATACGATTATCTATTCATTCTGGAAGGAGACGACGTGGGCAACCCGATGATTGTTGCCTCTAAAAACAACACGTTCGGAGTTATTGATGTAAACGGAAACGTAATTATCCCGTTTGAATATGCTGATATCAAAAGAAATTTCAGCTGGAAGCTCGGCCGGATGTTTGAGGTTTCCAAAGACGGGAAAAACTATTTCTATGTCGATCAGCGAAACAAAACATACTGATGATGATTTTCATCTGATTTCATTGGATTCCATCGGATTCCATCGGATTACATCGGACTTCATCCGATGCTGTTTTAAGCCGCCCCTTTGGGGCTGGCCGGTTTTTACAAATTTTTTTGTAAAGAAAGATTTCCATTTAATAAAATTTTGTTCGTCATTTATCTGCGTCGTAAATTTAAACCATAAACCATAAACCATAAACCATAAACCATAAACCATAAACCGTAAACCATAAACCATAAATCCCCTCTTCTTTGTTTTCGTAAATTTTTTGTAATTTCGCAGCTGAAATAAAGGGGTGCCGTCAAAAGCTGAGATTATACCCAATGAACCTGGAACGGATAATGCCGTTTAGGGAAACATTTAAATAATTGATAGATGATAATTGATAAATAATTTTATCACATCAATCATCTTTTATCATTCATCATTTATAATAATCTGCCCCTTTTATTCATTAAATGTTAAAATTTATAGAATGAAAGGATTATTTTTTTTAGGGCTTACCGTGGGCACATTTGCCTTCGTTCAGGCGCAGAACACCGATTCCATCAAGATAAAGGAAATTGAAGCCGTTAATTTTACCAAAAGACTTCCCGTTGCCAAAGAAATCATTAATGTTCAGAAAGATCTGGACAGCAGAAACCTGGGACAGGACCTTCCAATCTTACTGAAGAACCAGACTGCCGTAATCGCCACTTCCGATGCCGGAAACGGGGTAGGCTATACCGGGTTCAGGATCCGGGGCGTATCGGGAAGTGCGATCAATGTCATGATGAATGGCGTTCCGTACAACGACTCCGAAAGCCAGGGTACTTTTTTCGTGAATGTGCCGGACCTTACCAGCTCCGCTTCACAAATCCTGATCCAGAGAGGGGTGGGAACCTCCAACAACGGAGCGGCGGCATTCGGGGCCAGCATCAACGTGCTTTCCAGAGATCCGGAAGAAAAATTTTATGTAAAGACCGACGACAGCTACGGTTCGTTCAACACCTATAAATATGCTGCGGAGGTCGGTTCCGGGAAATTCTGGGGCAACCGCCTTTCCGTGATGGGAAGATATACCCATATCAACTCCGATGGGTACATCGACCGGGCTTTTTCAAAATTAAATTCCTACAACTTTACCGCTTTGTTTGAAGAGGGAAAAACGAGAATCCGCCTGATGGCCTTCGGAGGAAAAGAAAAAACCTACCAGGCATGGAATGGGATTGACCGCAAAACCTGGGAGACTGATCCGAAATTCAATTATTCAGGAGCAATCTACGATGCCGACGGCAATATTTCAAGCTTTTACAATAACGAAACGGATAATTACAGGCAGAACCATTACCAGTTGCTTTGGGAACAGAAATTCAACGAAAAATGGAACCTGGAAACCACACTGCATTATACCAAAGGAAAAGGGTACTACGAAAATTACAAACAAGGTGATCCTTTTGCAAGATACAATCTCCCGGATATGAACGGTAATAATTCTTCTGACTTCATCCGGAAAAAATGGCTGAATAATGATTTTTACGGAATCGTTTCAACTTTATACGGAAAATTGGGAATGGTGGATGTCAACTTCGGAGCCGTGGCCAACCAGTATTACGGAAGGCATTTCGGGAACGTAACCGGCGTTTTTCTGTTCCCCAGATCAACGAGTACGAATATTACCGCAACCGATCAGTCAAAAATGAAGTTGCAGGATTTGCAAAGGCCTTGCTAAAGCTCAATGATTTTGAGGTCTTTGGCGATCTTCAGCTCAGAAATGTTGACTACGATACCAAAATTATTACTGCCGGCGATGGCGAAGGAGCCGATCTGAACAAGAACTGGCTGTTTTTCAATCCGAAAGCCGGGATTAATTACCGTATTGGAAACGGAAAGGTATTCCTTTCGTATGCCCACGCCCACCGTGAACCGAACAGGGATGATTTATTGGCCAATAATGAGGTAAAAGCAGAAAAGCTTCACGATTTTGAAGCCGGAATCGAAAAACAAGTAGGTATTGTTTCATTTACTGCGAATTTATATTATATGTACTACGTCAATCAGTTGGTTTTAAATGGCGAACTGAATAATGTGGGTGCCTTCATCAGAACCAATTCTGGGAAAAGCTACCGCAGCGGGATCGAGCTGGGCGCGTTGGCAAAACTTTCAAAACAGTGGGAAGTTAACGGGAATGTAAGTTTCAGCAACAACAGGAACCTGGATTTTAAAGTGGAAAATGTCGACGGGATCCATGATCTTGGAAACACTCAGATTTCTTTCTCTCCGGACATTATTGCGAACCTGGCTCTGAAATTCAATCCTAATAAAAATTTCCAGTTTGCCCTGATGAATCAGTATGTAGGAAAACAATATCTGGATAATACGGAAGATAAGAGTCTTCAGCTGAAGGATTATTTCTTAACCGATTTCAACGCGCAGTACCAGTTTAAAATCAAGAACAACGACATTGCACTAAAGCTTCTGGTAAACAATATTTTCAATAAAAAATACGTCAACAACGGTGCGGTATGGGATGGCGATCCGTATTATTTTTCGCAGGCCGGTGCCAATTTTATGTTCGGGATCAGCTGGAAAATCCAGTAATCAATCAGACTATATGAATTCAATTATAGTACAGTAAAAAGTTAGATTTTTCAAGGCTGCTCCGGCAGTCTTTTTTTATTTTTCAGGAGCTTGATCGCGCTATCCACTGTATCTTTTTTGTTGCCTCTGCTTTTTCCGGCCGCAACAAAAAAGGATGCCGTTCCTATCGCGGCTAGGGCAGTCGTGATCGTTATTGCCGTTTGATATTCAAAACATCGGCCTTATTGTTAACATGAAAACTTCCATCATCCAGCCCATTAATATAGAGTTACTTCAGGTTCCCATTAAACTTGCGATCCTGAACCGCGCTCATGTATCAAAAGTCCCGAAAAAGTCATAAATTTGCTGCCAAATGAATATTTCAGCTTACATTTTAGAATATTTGAAACAATTCGGTACCGTTACGGTGCCTGGTTTCGGCGTTTTTTCCCTGGAAAATTCCAAGGCGATCATCAATTCGGAAAATGGGAGCATTCTACCTCCTGCCAGTACCATTGTCTATACCCCGAATTACGAGGCGCAGTCTGATGACCTGGCTGCTTTTATTGCCGGGCAGAAACAGATGACGCTGGAGGCTTCAAAAACGGACCTCCAGATCCAGACCGATTTCTGGAAAAAGAAACTCCAGGCAGAGCAGACACTGGAAGTTCAGGGTCTTGGCACCATCTATATTGAAGACGGAGTTACCCATTTCAAAGGAAACCGGCTGCAGTCGGACCATCCCGATTTTTACGGGTTGGAGGAAATCCGATTTTCCGATATGCATACCGGCAGTCCGAAATCTGTACCTCCTTCAACTACTGAAAAAGATTATCAGTTCAACAGGTCGATTCTCTGGGCTTTCCTGATTATCATTCCGGTGCTTGGGATTATTTATGTGGCTTATACCCAGCAGGAGCTTCTGTTTGGAAAAAAGTCATTTAATGATACTCCTATTTCCGTTCAGACCAAAACCCATAGGATTCAGAAAGATACGGTTAAAGTGCAGCAGCATGCAGCTCCGGTGGCGGATTCTTTAAAGAAAGATTCTGTCATCCAGAAAACGGTTCAGCCTGTAACCCAGAAAACCGTTCCGGTTCAGCCGGCAGTTAAAAGCGGGGCAAAAAATCAGGCAATTCCAAACAACACTAAGAAATAATGGCAAAAATAAAAAAAGCATCAGATTCCCTGACGGTCATGACGAATATCGTCCTTCCCAACGATACCAACCAGCTGCGAAACCTTTTTGGAGGCGAATTGCTGGCAAGAATGGACCGCTGTGCTTCGATTTCCGCAACCAGACACTGCGAGCGGAGAGTGGTAACGGCATCCGTAAACCATGTATCCTTCGATCATCCGATTCCGGAAGGTGGAATCGTGGTCATGGAATCCAAAGTTTCAAGGGCATTTTCTACGTCCATGGAAATCTATGTGGATGTATGGCTGGATGACCCGATCAACCGTAAGAAAATCCAGACCAACAAAGGGATTTATACTTTCGTCGCCGTAGATGAATTCAACCGTCCGATTCCAATCCCGGATATGGAACCGGAAACCGAGTTGGAAAAAGAAAGATATGCTGCCGCTTTACGGAGAAAAGAACTTTCCCTGATTCTTTCGGGAAGAATGAAGCCGGCAGAATCCATCGAGCTTAAAAAACTTTTCCAGGAACCTACGGAATAATTTCCTTTAAGGATAATCCACAGAAAATTAATGTTACCATTACAGATAAAGCCGACAGAAATATTTGTCGGTTTTTTATTGCCTTTTCCATCGAGGTTTCAAGGTAATTCTCATTTTTACGAAACATTTTCTGAGGAAAGAAGATGATCAGTCCAATAAAAACCAGGATCGCTGCATTAACAGCGACGCTCAGCCATAAATAAATTTTGTTCCCGAATCCATCGGCGCCCTCCGCAGAATAATGGATCGGAATCGTTTCCTGAACAGAAGGATATTTTACAGCTAATAAAATACAGTAGATCAGGAGCAGCAATACGGAGATTCCGAAAATTATTTTGTATGACTTCATAGAATGTAAAATTGGAAAAATTCTATCGCGCAAAATCAGTTTCTATTTCTTTGTAACTTACCTTTGCATTAACAAATATAAAGAATTATGTCTTCTATGAAAATACTGCTTTTAGATAAAAACCATCCTTTGATTACCGAACAGCTTACGGCTAAAAATTTTATTCTGGAAGAAGATTTTACGTCTTCATACGATGAGGTTTGCCAGAAAGTTGGAAGCTACGACGGGATCATTATCAGAAGCAGAATCCCTTTGGATAAAAATTTTCTGGAAAAAGCTAAAAATCTGAAATTTATCGCCAGGGTAGGAGCCGGAATGGAAAATATTGATATTCCCGTCGCTGAAAGACTGGGGATCCGGTTGATCAATTCTCCGGAAGGGAACCGTGACTCTGTGGCCGAACACGTTGTAGGAATGCTGCTGATTTTAATGAACAGGCTGTTTATCGCTTCGCAGGAAGTAAAAAACGGGATCTGGCTGCGTGAAGAAAACCGGGGAGACGAATTGCTGGGGAAAACCGTGGGGCTGATCGGCTACGGAAATATGGGAAAAGCTACGGCAAAAAGGCTTTCGGGTTTTGGCTGTAAAGTTATTTTCTATGATATTCTACCGGATCTTGCCGATGAATTTGCTACACAGGTTTCCCTGGAAGAACTGAAAGAAAGAGCGGAAGTGATCAGTCTGCATATCCCGCTGACGGAGCAGACGTATTATATGATTGATGGACCTTTCATTGCTGATATGAAACATAGTTTTTATTTTGTAAATACGGCACGAGGAAAGAATGTTGAAACGAAGAGTTTAGTTGAAGCATTAAAAGCCGGAAAAGTAAAAGGAGCCTGCCTGGATGTATTGGAATATGAGAAATCGTCCTTTGAAAATCTAGAAACCGAGAATGAAGATTTAAAATACCTCCTGGAATCTGAAAAAGCTATTGTAACACCGCATATTGCAGGATGGACGGTTCAGAGCAAAGAAAAGCTGGCCCAGGTAATCGTAGATAAGATTGTGGCATATTTTGTTTAGCGGATCTTTGACGGGATAAATGTAAAGCGGATAAGAAATATGCTGAACAAAGAATCCGGAATAAAATATTCAGGTAAAATTTTCCGTATCGGTTTTATGTTAAATAATTCATAATATATATCCAAGACTGAATAATTATTTTGAGTTTTACTAAATTGCCGCTCATTTTTGAAATTCCTGAGAATGCGTAATCTTGTACTTATTGTAGCTGTCTTCTTATCTGTTTTTTCCTGTAAAAAAAAATCTGAAAATCAGGATGCTGCCGTCGGCAGTACGACCAATCTTCCGAATTACGGAAATGTGGATTTTAGCAAGGCATTCACGCCGGCGGAAAGCCAGGTTCCGGATAAGGCATCACTCGTACGATACATCGATCAGTATTATAAAAAAGTATGGGAAAGAGGCGATCTCAGCGGAGGAATTTTAGTGGCAAAAGGAGATGACATTTTATATGAAAACTACCGTGGTTTTGCCAGGGAAGGGAATCAGAAGCCGATCGACCGGAATACCCCGCTCCACGTAGCTTCGGTTTCCAAAACATTAACGGCGATGGCCATGATGAAACTTATCGAGGCCGGAAAAATTAATTTATCGGATCCTCTGACGAAGTTTTTCCCGGGATTTCCTTATCCTCAGGTTACCGTTAAAACTTTGCTTGACCAGAGAAGCGGACTTCCGAAATATGAATACTTCATAACCAAGATACAGCCGGCTCCGGCTGAGCTTTCCAAAGCTTTCCTTACCAATGAAGATATTCTTAATATGCTCATTAAATATAAGCCTGCTTTGGCAAGAGATACAGATACGGGTTTTATGTATTGCAATACCAATTTCGCCATGCTGGCCCTGGTAATCGAAAAAGTAACCAAGACACCTTTCCCGCAGGCCATGAAAGAAATGATCTTCGATCCGCTGAAAATGAAGAATACCTACATTTTTCAGGAAAAAGATATTCCGACGGCTTCACAGTCATTTTACTACGGCGGAAGCAAGCTGTATCCTTTAGACAGACTGGATCTTATTTACGGGGATAAAAATGTATATACAACGCCGAGAGATCTGTACAACTTCTCAAAGGCGATGTTTTCAAAAGATTTCTTAAAGCCCGGGCTGATGGAACAGGTTTTTACGCCTTACAGCAATGAGAAATTCGGAATGAATAATTACGGTTTCGGTTTCAGAATGAAAATTTTTGACAACGGAGAAAAGCTGACCTATCACAACGGCTGGTGGCACGGTACAAACTCTGTATTTGCCCATTTGCTGAAATCCAAAGTCACCATTATAGCCATTGGGAATAAGTATTCCGGCAAGGTATATACGGCTCTGGCCTTATCAGGATTGTTTGAAGATTTCCCGCCGCAGAAAGACAAGCTTCACAGCATCATGAGCGATGAAAAAGATACATTAAAAGGACATGGCGAAGTTTATGGAGAATAATGTTTATTTTTGCGTAAACATATTCATGAAAAGATTCCTTTTTTTATTTGTTATCGGTTTTCTGTTGCAGTCTTGTGCAAGAGTGGGTTCGCCTATCGGCGGGACTAAAGATACACTGGCTCCTAAATTTTTAAGTTCCAACATCGATACGACGAGAATAAATGTTCCGAGAGATATCAAGGAGCTTCGTCTCGATTTTGATGAATATGTGACGCTGAAAGATGTAAATAAAAACCTCATCATTTCTCCGCCAATCAAGAATATCACCCGAATTATTCCTTCCAACATTGCCAATAAATTTGTCCTGATCCAGTGGAAAGATACGCTGCAGGCTAATACGACCTACAATTTTAATTTCGGAAATTCCATTGCCGATAACAACGAAGGAAATATTCTCCGGTATTTCAATTTTGCTTTTTCTACAGGAAACAAATTGGATGATCTGTACATCAGCGGTGATATCAAAGATGCTTTATCGACTAAAAAACCGGGCGAAAATAAATATGTTGTAGGACTGTATCAGGTAAAAGATACCATGAACTACAAACAAAAGCCTTACTATATTACGAAGGTAGATGACGATGGCTATTTTGAGCTGAATTACCTGTCGCCGGGAAAATACAGGATTATTGCTTTTGAAGATGAAAACGGAAACTCTATTTACGATCCGGGAAAAGAAAAAGTAGGATTCCAGAAAGATCCGGTAACGGTAGAAAAATCAATTTCCGGATTGAATCTTAAATTGTATCCATCCCGAAAGCCGGTGAAGTATCTTGAAATGAAAGAAAGCCCTGGAGGCGTACTGATGGCATTTGAAGGTAAACCAGAAGAAGTAAGGGTACAGCCACTCAATGAAAAGATCAAAGATTATAAAGTTACCCACGCTCCAAAATCCGATACGGTAAGAATCTGGTTTGACGCCGTAAAAAGTGATGTAGGTCAGACGGCTACGGAAAACCTTAAATTCGGCTATAATGCAGGAGTGGGAAAAAAAGATTCCCTATACAGTGCCTCGCTGTTTTATAAATACAATGCCAAAAATGCAATGGACATCAACAGCGATAATGGCGGAAGCCTGCTTCCTCCGGGAGAAGACTTTAAGATCAGTTCCAATTATTATATCGACAAGATCAGTACCGATAAATGGATTTTCAGAACAGCAGGCGACAGCTTGAATACCATTCCGTTTACAGCTAGAATCTCCGACAAAAATCCTTATCAAATCTTGGTAAAAGCAGACTTCATAGCAGGAAAAAAATACCAGCTTACCGTTCCTAAAGAAACCGTTTCTTCTTTTTATGCTAAAAATTCGCAGTCAAAGCGTTTTGATTTTGAAGCAGATAAAGTTGAAAACTACGGAAGTCTGAAATTTATATTGCAGAATGCACCTGCTTCCAGCTATTGGATTCAGCTGTTGGATACTACGGATAAAGTGCTTTATCAGAAATATGCGAAAGGCAGCGAAGTAAAATTTGATATCCTGAAGCCGGGAGAATATATTGTACGAATTCTTGTAGACAACAACGGAAACAGCTACTGGGATGAAGCGGATTTCCAGAATGATGTTTTTGCCGAAGATTCCTATATTTATTACAAGACAGCCGTGGTAAGGCCGCTTTGGGACAGCAACGAAAACTGGGACCTGAAAGATACCAGAGTACTGGATACTTCGAAATTGAGTTTCCCGAAAACCAATACCACAACACCAAAAGATACAAAGAAACCGGATCTTAAGAGCAATAATACATTGCTTACGCCTAACGGGTCCACGCTTACCAGGTAATAGTATGAAGATGTTTAAGAAAATCCTGTTCTGGAGTCTGATCGGGTTTGCCATGATTCAGTTTATACCTACGGATAAGGTGAATCCTCCGGTGGATCGTAAAGTTAACTTTACCGATGTTCAGAAAACGCCGGAAAAGATTCAGGGATTGCTGAAAGGAGCATGTTACGATTGCCATTCGAATGAAACCGTTTATCCCAAATATGCTTACATTGCGCCTATTTCATGGTCGGTAAAAAGCCATGTGAACGAAGGACGGGAGCATCTTAATTTTTCCATTTGGGGAACGTACAATAGAGATCTGAAAGAAAGCATGCTGAATAAAGCAATCCAGACGGTTCATAATAAAACCATGCCGATGCCGGGATATATTGTTTATCATAAGGAAGCGAATTTATCTGAAGCAGAAAGGGCACTACTTTCAAAGTATTTTGAGGAAATACTCAAATCCAAGACATTCTAAAAAATTCAATCAAATAAAAAATCCCCCGCAGATTTACAGAATAAGAGAAAAATGATCTCTTTGACGTAAATCTGCGGGGAATATATTTTAAAGAATACTTATTTATTTTTTATATATTCTTTGAAAAATTTCTTTTGAGAATCGAAAGCCAGATCTTCGAGGTCGAGTGTTTCCAAAGGAATCCACACGGTTTCCGAGATTTCGGAAAGCTCAAGATCTACTTCGAATTTTTCCGAAACGCTGTATTCATAAAAAAGATCGATCGTATTATAATCAATTTCTTTGTACTGATAGAGGTTCGGAAGGCTCGTCAGGTATTTTAAATTTGAAATATCCACATCAAGCTTCAGTTCTTCGAAAAGCTCTCTTCGGCAGGTCTCTTCCGCACTTTCTTTGGGGTCTACAAAACCTCCGGCGAGGTCCAGCTTTCCTTTTTTAGGATCTCTGTTTCTCCGGGTGAGGTAGATTTCGTCTTCATGCCTGATGACTACCGCCACTGCACCAGCCACATTGTTATACAAAGAGAACTGGCAGTTGGGACAGCTCCATTTTTTCTCACCGTCCCAGTGGAGAGATTCTTTACCGCAGCTTGGGCAGTATTTCAATATTTTCATTGTGCAACTTTAGCATTTCTCGGGTGATATGTGAGAATAACGTCCCGAAGTTCTTCTGTTTTCAGATGGGTATAAACCTGAGTGGTGGTAATGCTGGAATGGCCAAGCATTTCCTGGATAAAACGCAGATCTGCACCGTTCTGAAGCAGGTGGGTAGCAAAAGAATGCCTGAAGGTATGCGGCGAAATCTTTTTGCTTACGCCGGCCTTATCCGTCAGTTCCTTTATAATTAAAAATACGATTACCCTGGACATCGATGTTCCGCGGCTGTTGAGGAATAAGGTATCTTCATGCTTCTTATTGACCTTACCTTTGGAACGGATCTCATTGATGTAGCATTTTACCAGTTCCGCTGTAAAATCAGCCAAAGGGACGAAACGTGTTTTATTTCCTTTCCCGGTTACCTTAATATACTGCTCTTTAAAATTGATGTTGGAAATTTTCAGGTCGATAAGTTCCGAAACCCGGAGCCCGCATCCGTATAATACTTCGATAATGCAGTGGTTTCTCCTTCCGAGATCCGTGTTTACTTCGATGGCGCCGATGATCCGGTTGATATCGCTAAGGCTTAACGTATCCGGCAGGTAAAGACCGAGTTTAGGACCTTCCAGTAGAGAGGCTGGATTATCCTCACGGCATTCGTCCTCCAGTAAAAACTTGAAGAATGCTTTAATGGAAGAGATCCATCTTGCCTGAGATCTTTCGCTGAACTTCTGTTTGGAAAGATTGAAGATGTATTCCTGCAGATTTTCATAGCCTATAGAGTCCGGACCGACATTTTCCAGATCTTCTTCTGCGTATTCTTTTAATTTTCTGATGTCCCGAATATAGGCATCGAGTGTGTTTTCTGAAAAGTTTCTTTCGAAACGAAGGAAGATTTCAAAATCCTTAATTTTTTCATCCCATTTCATTGTTGTTGTTGTGTTATTTTTTTAGTTCATAGTCCGAAATTTGCTCTATTTCAATTTGGTGGTTTCTTAAAAATGATATCCCGTCATCATCCGAATACTCGTTGATGTAGACAAGCCGGGTAATGCCCGCCTGCAGAATCAGCTTGCTGCATTCTTTACAGGGCGAAAGTGTTAAATATAACGTGGCGCCTTTGGCAGACTGTGTGGAAGCCGCTAATTTTAGTATCGCATTGGCTTCTGCATGCAGCACATACCAGTGGGTTCTGCCTTCACTGTCTTCACAGCAGTTTTCAAAACCTGAAGGGGTACCATTGTAACCATCTGAAATAATCATCCTATCTTTTACGATAAGAGCTCCTACCTGCTTTCGTTTACAGTAGGAAAGTTTTGCCCATTCCTGAGCCATTTTTAGATAAGCTTTATCAAACTTATTCATACAGCAGCATTGTTGGTTTTCGAAATAATTTGTATTAAGGGTAAAAGGCTAGAAGCTTGGTTTTCTTTTTTCAAGAAATGCCGAAACTCCCTCTTTTTTATCGTCCATTTCAAAAAGCTCTCCGAAGTATTTAATCTCGGTTTCAAAGCCTTTATCCGTATCCGAAAGGTTGACAGCGTGAATCGCTTTTGAAATTGCCATGGGTGAATTGTTGGCAATCGTCTGGGCTAATTCTCTTGTTTTGTTAAGTAGTTCTTCTATTGGATATACTTCATTTACCAGTCCGATTTCTTTTGCTCTCGCAGCAGGAACCATTTTGGCGGAGAAGATCATTTCGTTGGCAATACCTTTTCCTACAAGCCTCGGCAGTCTCTGCGTTCCTCCGTAACCCGGAATTAATCCTAAGGTTACTTCCGGAAGCCCGAGTCTGGCGTTTTCCGATGCGTATCTGATGTGGCATGCCATGGCAAGCTCGAGACCTCCACCTAAAGCAAAACCGTTTACGGCTGCAATAACGGGCTTGGTCATATTTTCAATCTTATCGAATAAAGAAAGATGTCCGTTTTGGGCAAGTGCTTGCGCCTGTTCCTGTCCGAAATCACTGAATTCTTTTATATCTGCGCCGGCGACAAAAGATTTTTCGCCGCTGCCGGTAAGAATAATTACCCTGCAGGAAGTATCGGAATTCAATTCGTCCAGGGCCGAACTAAGTTCACTGATTGTTTTGGCATTCAGTGCATTTAAGCTTTCAGGTCTGTTAATAGTTATGACAGAAAGTTTCCCTTCTTTTTGTAATAATATATTTTCGTAATTCATTTTCCACTAATAAAATATTATTCAGCGCAAATTATGAAATTTTTTACAAAAAAAAGGAAAAAATACTGATCTTTTTTCCTTTTGATTGAAATTATGTTTTGAAATAATTATTTCGTGTGACTCATCATATTGGCGTCAATAATAACATTGAGCTGAGATGCCACTTTCATGCCAAGCTCAATATTGGCTCTGAAAAAATGGCAAAGCTGCCTGTTGATGATTTCGTCTTTTTTAGGGCCGGTAATTCCCTTCATACTGCCGACGATATTGCTCACCAGGTTATGTCGTTCTTCAGGACTCATGGCTTTGGAATATAATAAGCCGGGCTGCGTATAATGGTCGTCATCGTTTTCATTTCTGCTGTAGTTGGCCACATGAGCGCTGTCCAGTTCATACTCATAGTTTTTATAAGCATAATCCGGTTTAATATCATCAAAACTGTTCGGATGATAATTCGGCTTGTCCTGATATTGGCTTGAATCTGCCATAAAACCGTCTCTCTGGTAATTGTTGACGGCAAAAGGGCAACGGTTCACTTCAAGCTGATGGGCATTTACCCCAACCCTGTACCGATGGGCATCCGGGTAAGAAAACAATCTTCCCTGAAGCATCCTGTCGGGTGAGAAGCTGATTCCGTTGATCAGATGGCTCGGCGAGAAAATAGATTGCTCCACATGAGCAAAATAATTGACAGGCACTTCATTGAGCTCCATTTCTCCCACTTCAATCATCGGAAAATCATCATGGAACCAAACCTTGGTAATATCAAAAGGATTCCATCTGAAATCTCTGGCCTGTTCTTCCGTCATCACCTGGATGTACATGGTCCACTTCGGGAAATTTCCTTCTTCGATGGCATTGCAAAGATCCTCCTGTGCAAAATCCGGATTTTCACCCGCCATTTTTATAGCTTCCTCATTGGTGAAATTTTTGATCCCTTGTTTGGTCACGAAATGAAACTTTACCCAGATTCTTTCATTTTTATCATTGATCATCGAGTAGGTATGCGATCCGAAACCGTGCATATGCCGGTATCCGTAAGGCGTTCCCCGGTCAGACATAAGAATTAATACCTGGTGTAGAGATTCGGGATTCAGGCTCCAGAAATCCCACATCATAGTTGCACTCTTAAGATTCGTTTTTGGGACTCTTTTCTGGGTATGGATAAAATCTGGAAATTTCTTGGCATCTTTAATGAAAAATACCGGTGTATTATTTCCTACCAAGTCCCAGTTTCCGTCTTCGGTATAAAATTTAAGAGCGAAACCTCTCGGGTCCCTTGCGGTATCTGCGCTCCCTTTCTCTCCACCAACGGTAGAAAAGCGGGCAAACATCCTGCATGAATTTCCGACTTTCGAGAATAGTTTTGCTTTGGTATATTGGGTAATGTCGTGGGTAACCGTAAAAGTTCCGTAAGCACCTGTTCCTTTGGCATGAACAATTCTTTCGGGGATTCTTTCCCTTACAAAATGAGCCAGGTTTTCCTGTAAGATAAAATCCTGCATCAATACCGGTCCTCTAGGGCCGACGGTCTGAGAATCCTGGTGTTCATAATAAGGGGCGCCATTGCTTAATGTTAATTTTTTAGAATCCATAATAGTTGCAATTTGTATAAAATATTTTTCGGAGTGGTATTTGATTATGTAAAGGTAGTAATAATCAAAATTACTTGAATTTTTAATTGTCAATAGCAAAAACATTTTATCTTTGTAATAGATAATATTAATCAGATGAACATTCAGCAACTGGAGTATCTTATCGCAGTGGATAAGTACAAGCATTTTGGTAAAGCAGCTCAGGCATGCTTCATTACCCAGCCTACGTTAAGCGCCATGATACAGAAATTCGAGGATGAACTGGATGTAAAGGTTTTCGACCGTACTACACACCCGATCCGGACAACTGATGTAGGGCTTCAGATTATCGATCAGGCCAAGGTGATTATAGAATCTGTCAATGAACTGAAGAATAAAGCCAACCTTCTGAATAACATTCTGGGTGGTACCATCAACATCGGAATTATTCCTACCGTTTCATCTTTTATTCTACCAACTGAAATTTTTAAGTTTCTGAAAGACAATCCGAAAATCCAGATGAATGTGAAGGAGATGACGACCGATAATATTGTCAAATCCCTGAAAGCAGGAGAATTGGATGCCGGAATTATCTCAACACCGTATGATGCTGCCGATGAGTTTTATCAGGATTTCCTGTTCAACGAAGAGCTGATGATTTACAGTTCCGAAACGGAAACCAACAAGAAGAATTCTTATGTAGTTCCTGAAGAGCTGAATGTAGAAAAAGTATGGCTGTTGGAAGAAGGGAACTGTTTGAGAAACCAGTTCGAGAATATCTGCCATCTTAAAGAGAACACATTAAAGCCGAAAAACCTGGATTTCCTGGCGTCCAATATTCAGACATTGGTACACATGGTGGATAAAGTGGGTGGAATCAGCATTTTGCCGGAGCTTGCCCTGAACCAGCTTTCCGAGCAGCAGAAAAAGAATGTATACCGTTTCAAAAAACCTTTTCCATACAGGGAAATCAGCATTATCTACTACAAGCCGACCTTTAAGCAGAAAATTATTGACGAATTATCGCATTCAATCCGGACTTCTTTAGAGAAAAAACTGAATTATAACGAAAGTCCGAAAGAATTCGTAAGCATAAAACCTCAATAGTTTTTTATTGCCAACGGCTGTTAAACCGTTAATTTCAAGAAAATTATAATTAGTAGACAAAAATTTTGAGTATTAAAAAATAGTACTTAAATTTGCCAACGTTTACGGACGAGGAAAAATTTGACCTGATTGCAACCTCTATAAAAAAATGCTAAAACAGTATTCTTTTTTAGGCCTTTAGACAATTATTCTTATTTTTCCTTGTGAATTTTAATCTCAAACAACAGAATAACATGTCTTATTTATTTACATCTGAATCCGTTTCAGAAGGACATCCGGATAAAATCGCCGATCAGATATCCGATGCATTAATCGATCACTTTTTAGCATACGATAAATCTTCAAAGGTAGCTTGTGAAACGCTTGTAACGACAGGACAGGTGGTTTTGGCCGGTGAAGTAAAATCGGATGCTTATCTTGATGTGCAGACCATTGCGAGAGAGGTAATCAACGGAATCGGTTATACAAAAGGAGAATATATGTTCAACGGGGATTCTTGCGGGGTAATTTCTGCGATCCACGAACAGTCTCCGGATATCAACCAGGGTGTGGACAGAGCTGTTTCTGATGAGTCTTTTGAAGCAAAAGCCAACGCTCAGGGAGCGGGTGACCAGGGAATGATGTTCGGGTATGCTACCAATGAAACGGCTAACTATATGCCTTTGGCTCTGGATCTGGCCCACACTATTCTTAAAGAACTTTCTGCGATCCGAAGAGAGAATTCGGAAATCAAATACCTTCGTCCTGATGCAAAAAGCCAGGTAACCATCGAATATTCCGATGATCATAAGCCAATCAGAATCGATTCTATCGTGGTTTCTACGCAACACGATGATTTTGCGGCAGAAGAAGAAATGTTGAACAAAATCAGAGAAGACATTAAAAATATCCTGATTCCAAGGGTAGTGGCTTTACAGTCGGATGAAATCAAAGCGTTATTCAACGATCAGATCAAATATCACATCAATCCTACCGGGAAATTCGTAATCGGAGGTCCTCACGGGGATACCGGCCTTACCGGCAGAAAAATCATCGTGGATACTTACGGTGGAAAAGGAGCTCACGGAGGCGGGGCTTTCTCCGGAAAAGATCCTTCGAAGGTAGACCGTAGTGCTGCATATGCAACAAGGCACATTGCCAAAAACCTGGTAGCGGCCGGCGTTGCCGATGAAGTTCTGGTACAGGTTTCTTATGCTATCGGTGTAGCAGAACCTTGCGGATTGTACATCAATACTTACGGAACGTCAAAAGTAGATCTTAACGACGGGGAAATCGCGAAGAAAGTTTCTACGGTTTTCGATTTGAGACCTTATGCGATCGAACAGAACTTAAAGCTGAGAAACCCTATCTATCAGGATACCGCTTCTTACGGACACATGGGAAGAGAAAGCTATATTGCAAGCAAGACTTTCAACAAAGGGCATAAAAATGAACTTACCCTTGAAAATCTTGAGTTCTTTACATGGGAAAAATTAGACAAAGTAGATGAAATTAAAGCCGCTTTCGGAATTTAATTTTTAAACTTGCTACAATAAATGACTGCTTTATCCTTTTGATAAGGCAGTTTTTTTTATTTTTACATTTAATAATAAATTAAAGATGATGAACGCCAGATCTGCCATCGCGATCCTATCCGTATTTTTCCTGAGTACTTTCGCTAAAGCACAGGTAACCGTGCATAAAATGATCAGTGTAGGGTATACCTATCAGAACCAAAGCTTCGGTGAAGTAGGAGGAAAACTGCTTTTTTTGAAAAATGATGATGTGATTTACCGTTTGGGAGCTTCTGCAATGATGGGGTCTGCAAATTCAAAATTTGCCATTATGCCGAAGGTATCGGCCGACGTATTGCTGAATTTTGAAAAAAATGTGGATTTTTACCATTCCTATTATTTCCTGGTGGGAGCCGAAGGAACGAATAAATATATTGCTCCGAAGGTCGGTGTTACGCTTTTTGGGATCCTGGATCTTTCGGGAGGGTATGCTTTTCCGATAGGAAACAGCGGAATAAACGGTAAAGAATTGAGGGGTGTGAATGTTAATTTAACACTAAATATCCCTACTGTATTCATTCACGACATGTTTAAGTGATTTTTTTTAAATTTTTCTTGTAAAAAGTTAATAAATGGTTAACAGTTATTAAAAATTTATTATATTTACAACATAGAAAAATTGTATCCGCCTATTGATTATACTTTACTCTGAAGAATTGTTTTGTATTTACAGCTGAAGCCAGATGAAATATCTGGAAAAATTATCTTCGGCAAGTATATTTATTGAGAAGAAGTTATGAAATCAAAATCGGATAGTTTACTAATTTCCCTTTACCAGAAAGGAGACGAAACGGCGCTGTCAACCCTTATACACCGCCATCAGAGAGAACTGTTTACATTCATTTTTTACAAAATTAATGATGAAGATTTGGCAAACGATGTATTTCAGGATACATTCATGAAAATTATCGTGATGCTGAAAGAAGGACGCTACAACGAGGAAGGTAAATTCATTCTTTGGGCTAAAAGAATTGCCCACAATCTTATTATCGACCATTTCAGAGCAAAAGCCAAAAATATCAAAGTTTCGGAAACTACTTTTGAAACCGACGAATATTCTATTTTTGATCTGCTGAAAGAGCCTTCCGAAAATATTGAAGACCAGCTGGTAACCAATCAGATCCAGGAAGATCTGTTGAAGATGCTTCAGTTTCTGCCACAGAACCAGCAGGAAGTCATTAAACTGAGATTTTTTGACGGATTGAGTTTTAAAGAAATAGCCGACCATACCGATATGAGTATCAACACCACATTGGGACGGGTACGGTATGCTCTGATCAACCTGAGAAAAATCATGGATGAAAAGAATATTATCTTAACACGATAGATAATAATTTCGGAATATTCTCGTTTTAAGGAAAAACATTTAATCGCCTATGAGAAAAAATGATTCCTTAAAAGTGAAAGCTTTGAAACCTAAGAAACAAACTATTGAGTTTTTGCTCAGCTTTTCAAAGAGTGTCGAGGTCGTAAAGACTCCGGGCAAGAATTATCCGATTTCCAAAAATTAAAATTATTAATTTTGTGCTGTATGAAAATTCAGCACATTTTTTTTGACCTAGACAATACACTGTGGGATCACCGTAAAAACGCATACCTTACCATTAAAGAACTTTTTGAAAAAGAAGAAATCGGTCTGAAATATAATATCGATTTTAATGAATTCCATGCGGTTTATCACGAAATCAATGAGAAGCTTTGGGAAGATATCCGGGACGGCATCATTGATAAAGAATACCTTCGAAAACACCGTTTTTACGATACCTTTAAACGTTTTAATGTAGATGATGAAGCCCTTTCGATATATTTTGAAGAGCATTTTTTAGATAAAATCCTCAATCATAACGAACTGGTGGAAGGTGCGGTGTATATTCTGGAATATCTTAAAGCAAAGAATTATACTTTGCACATCATTTCCAACGGCTTTAAGGAGGTCACCGAACGGAAATGTATTTTATCCGGGATCGACAAATATTTCCAAACCATTACCAGCGCCGATACCGTAGGCGTAAGAAAACCACGTCCGGAAATTTTCGAATATTCCTTAAACCTGGCGGGAGCAGGAAAAGGGAACAGTATCTTAATCGGAGACGATTGGATAGCGGATGTCATCGGAGCCCAACGTTTCGGAATGGACGTTATTTTCTTTGATGTCCTGAATGAAAACAGGGAAGAGGAAGGGTTGAAAGTGATCAAGCACCTTTTGCAGATTAAAGAATATCTATAAAAATTCGGCGGTCCCATTTTAAGAGACCGCCGAAATGATATCATTATTGAAAAGTTATTAAAGCCCTAAGCTTTCTCTTACTCTTTTCATTGTTTCCGTAGCAATCGCTCTCGTTTTTGCCGCTCCTTCCTGAAGCTTGGCTTCCAATTCGTCCAAATTGTTCATGTAATACGAGAAAAGCTCTCTTTCTTTCTCGAATCGTACCAGAATCAGATCCAGCAATTCTTTTTTCGCGTGGCCATACCCGAAATTTCCGGCCAGATATTTCGCTCTTAATGCTTCAGTCTGTTCAGGCGTTGCTACCAGCTGATAGATCGCAAATACTTTGTCGGTTTCAGGATCTTTCGGCTCTTCCAGGGATTTCGAGTCGGTTTCGATGCTCATCACCTGTTTTTTAAGCTCTTTTTCAGGCAGAAAGATGTTGATGATGTTTCCTCTGGATTTGGACATTTTATTGCCGTCTATGCCCGGAACATATTTGGTGTTCTCCTGAAGCTCGGATTGAGGCAATACAAAAACTTCCCCCATCTGGTTGTTGAAACGTGAAGCAACGTCACGTGCAATTTCCAAATGCTGAAGCTGGTCTTTTCCCACAGGAACGATCTCTGCGTCATACAGAAGGATATCGGCAGCCATCAGAATCGGATAAGTAAATAATCCTGCGTTCACATCCTGCAAACGGTCTGCTTTATCTTTGAATGAATGCGCTAACGTTAGTCGCTGATACGGAAAAAAACATGATAAATGCCAAGAAAGTTCACAGGTTTCAGGGATGTCACTCTGTCTGTAAAAATAAGTTTTTTCGGTATCCAGCCCACAAGCAAGCCAAGCCGCAGCAATCTCGTAGGTATTCTGTTTCAGTTCTTTCGCGTCTTTAATCTGGGTAAGCGAGTGAAGATTCGCGATAAATAAAAATGATTCGTTTCCTTCCTGCTTGGATAGCTCAATTGCAGGAATAATAGCACCCAGTAAATTCCCAAGGTGCGGGGTTCCGGTGGCTTGAATGCCGGTAAGAATTCTTGACATTGTTTAAAATTTATATTTAAAATTAATGAATTGCAAATTTAATTAATTCTTTAAGATATGGGGTGGTCTGAATAGAAGTTTAAATCTTATTAAAAGCAGAGTTTAATATGACATTTTAATATCAAAGGGCAGAAGCCACTATATTGCTAATCAAAGCTTACATCATTCAGAATATTATGATGATTATATACTTACAAATAAATCTGCCAATCCGCAAGATTTGGATAAAACTAAAATTCAGACTATTCTAAAATTTAATCTTTAAAAAAAGCCTTAAGGAATCTGAATTTTCTTTCCGCCAAACTTAGGTTCAACGCCTGTCAAAAGATCCAGGTAAGCCTTTGTTTTCGCAAGATATTCTCTCACGTTGGTTTTAAAGCCTGCATATTTATTAACATCCGGCGCATTATAACCGTAGGCTTCGATGCCGTTCTCACGTGCCAGAAATACAGCTCTTTCGTTGTGAAATTTCTGTGAAATAATAATCAGTTTTTTCTGTCCGAAGATTTCCTTTGCCCTCACCACGGAATCCAGGGTCCTGAATCCGGCAAAATCAAGAAATATTCTGTTTTCTGGAACCCCGTATTTTATTAGTGCCTGCTGCATATCCTCCGGCTCGTTATAATCTTTCCGGCTGTTGTCTCCGCTTACGATAAGGTACTGGATTTTTCCGCTTTTAAACAGGTCGGCAGCGGCCCGGATCCTGTGGAGGAAATAAGCATTGGGCAGCCCGTTGTCCAGATTTTTGCTTGTTCCCAGTAAAAGACCTGTTTTTGTATTAGGAAGATCCGCCATTACATACGAAAGATAAGCCTCGGTATTTCTTTTCATGCTATAATTGGCCCAGGCAATAAAAATAATTCCCGCTACAAAAAGAAGCAGGAACATTTTAAATATGTTTTTAATTAATTTTTTCATCGTTTATCAAATGTTTTTAAAATTCCAGTCCGTTCGGAAAGGCTTTTTTTCTGAAGATCAGCAGAAGGGCAGCTCCTACGGTAATTGCAGAATCGGCAACATTAAAAATATATTTGAAAAATTCAATATGTTTTCCGCCGATCAGTGGCCAGCTTTCCGGAACGTTCCAGTCTACGATCGGGAAGTGGAGCATATCCACCACACAGCCTTTCATAAAAGTAGAATAGCCGTGTCCGAAAGGCACAAAGTGCGAAACACCACCATAGCCGATCCACCGGCCTGTACTTTCATCGAAGACCGTTCCGCTGTCAAAGATCATTCCGTAGAACATTCCGTCGATTAAATTTCCGATGGCCCCTGCAAAGATCATGGCCATAGGAATCAGCAGGTAATTCGATTCGCCGCGTTGAAGCCATTTTTTAAAAAGATAAATCATTCCTGCAATCAGGCAGATTCTTACAATTACAAGAAAATATTTACCGATAATTCCTCCGAAATGAAAACCGTAAGCCATGCCGGGGTTTTCCACAAAAGTTTTATTAAAAAATCCCTGAATAACAGGAATGCTTTCATTCAGTTCAAAATGCGTTTTTACATACATTTTGGAAGCCTGGTCGATCAGTAAAATAAGAAAGGTTACAAGTGCGATTTTCTTCATTACAGGCCTTTGGGTTTAGAAGGTTTTCCTATTTTCTCATTTTTCCGGTCAACAATCTTTTTGATCGTCTTCTCATTGTGGTGCGTATTTTTGGTATGGAATTTCTCGAACTTGATGTTCATTTCTTTTAAAACACTTTTCAGTGCGCTCAGCTCCATGGCATTCTTGGTGTGCACAATTATGGATTCCATTGTCTTGATATAAGTTTTCTATTTTCTGGAAAGTTCGTCGAGTCTTTTCCTGTCTTTCGCAGATAGGTCATTGACTCCGTTTTTGCCCATCTTGCTCAGCAGACGGTCGATTTCTTTTTCCCGGTCGCGTTTCTCGGAATTAAACTTGTCATCGATCGTATAATTTCGCTCTTCATCCGTAAAGAATCTGTTTTTGATCCATTCTCTGTTGAAAAACGCCAGTACGGCAACAACAATAATTCCTAAAATCAATACTTCGCTCATGGGCCTATATTAAAAAATCAGGTTTATAAAGTATTCCGTGAAATACGATATAAACCCAATGTATTGTAGATAACCGAACGGTTATTTCTGCATATTTTTCGCTTCGATGCTTAAGGTAGCATGAGGAACAGCCAGCAATCTTTCTTTAGGAATAAGTTTACCGGTCACTCTGCAGATCCCGTAGGTTTTGTTTTCAATTCTTATCAGAGCGTTCTTCAGATCACGTAAGAATTTCTCCTGTCTGCCTGCCAAAATGGAATTTTGTTCTTTACTTAACGTTTCAGCACCTTCTTCAAATGCTTTGAAGGTAGGAGAAGTATCATCCGTACCATTGTTCTGGTCGTTGATAAAACTTTCTCTGATCAGTTGTAAATCCTTTTCAGCTTTCTCTATTTTCTCCCGGATAACTGCTTTAAACTCTTGTAAATCAGCATCACTGTATCTTACTCTTTCGTCTGACATAATCATTTTTCTCTTTTTTAATAAAATTATGAAATGGAATTTGAAAAACAATAACTATATGTTAATTTTTTTCAACATTTATCTTAAAATTAACCTCATCTATTTCGATTTCGTTAAAATTTGAAAGTGAAGATACAATTTCTATTTTATTTGACAAGACTTCAGAAGAAATATATTCCTCATTTTTCTTGATATCTTCAAGCAAAGGCGAGTCTTCTTCCAGGAAGATAACAATCCTGTCGGTTAAATCGAAATCTTTCTCCTTTCGCAGGTTCTGAATTCTGTTGATGAATTCCCTCGCGATCCCTTCAGATTTTAATTCTTCTGTCAACGTCAAATCTAGTGCCACAGTCGTTTTCCCATCGGAAGTTACCGTCCATCCCGGGATATCTTTAGTAGAAATTTCCACATCATCCAATGTGATTTCGTAACCCTGGATATCCAATTTCCCTTCTTTTTCCAACTGAGAAATCTGTTCTGTCTCAAGACCGGCAATCGCTCCTCCTACCGTTTTCATATCTTTACCTAATTTCGGACCCAAGGCCTTAAAATTCGGTTTGATCTGTTTTACAATAAGATGCGAAGCTTCTTCAGCATTAATTAACTGAAGTTCTTTAACGTTCACTTCCTGCTTGATCAGTTCTGCAACTGCAAGGATCTGTTCTTCCGTTTTCTTGTCTAAAACGGGGATCAGTACTTTTTGCAACGGCTGTCGCACTTTTACAGTTTCCTTTTTTCTTAAAGAGAAAACCATACTGGTGATGCTCTGTGCCAGATGCGTTTTTTCCACAAGATCCTGATCGATCAGGCTTTCATCCGCTACCGGGAAGTCCGTCAGGTGGATCGATTCCGCTGCATCTTTTCCGGTTACTTTATTTAAATCCTGGTATAGCTGATCCATAAAGAACGGAGCAATCGGTGCGGATAATTTGGCCACCGTTTCCAGGCAGATATACAAAGTCTGGTAAGCAGAGATTTTATCTTCTGAATAATCGCCTTTCCAGAAACGTCTTCTGCACAGTCTTACGTACCAGTTGCTCAGGTTATCATTCACAAATGTATTGATGGCTCTGGCTACTCTTGTCGGTTCGTAATCTTCGTAGAAGGCTTTAACCTCTTTAATCAATAAATTCAGTTCCGATAAAATCCACCGGTCGATTTCCGGTCGGTTTTCCACTTCTTTTTCGGAATAACTGAATCCGTCTACATTTGCATATAAAGCAAAGAAAGAATAGGTATTGTATAAGGTTCCGAAGAACTTTCTTCGTACTTCGTCAATTCCTTCAATATCAAATTTCAGGTTTTCCCAAGGGTTGGCATTGGAAATCATATACCAACGCGTAGCATCCGGCCCGTAAACCGAAAGGGTTTCAAACGGGTCTACGGCATTTCCTTTGGATTTTGACATTTTAAGTCCGTTTTTATCCAAAACAAGTCCGTTGCTCATTACATTTTTATACGCTACCGAATCGAATACGGCTGTTCCGATGGCGTGAAGCGTATAGAACCAGCCACGGGTCTGATCAACTCCCTCCGCGATAAAATCGGCAGGGAAGGCTTTATTGTTGTCGATTAATTCTTTATTCTCAAAAGGATAGTGCAGCTGCGCATACGGCATCGAACCCGAATCGAACCAAACATCGATCAGATCACTTTCACGTTTCATCGGCAGCCCTGAATCCGAAACCAGAATGATCTTGTCTACGATATTTTTATGAAGATCAACGAGCTCATAGTTGGATTCGGACATATTGCCGATCACGAAACCTTTAAAAGGATTTTCTGTCATCAGTCCTGCCGCAACGGATTTCTCGATTTCATTATACAGCTCTTCTACGGAACCGATAATTTTTTCTTCCTGTGCTGAGCCTGTCGAAGAGTCGGTTCTCCAGATCGGCAACGGAATTCCCCAATATCTTGATCTTGAAAGATTCCAGTCGTTCACGTTTTCCAGCCAGTTCCCAAAACGTCCTTCTCCAGTTGATTTCGGTTTCCAGTTGATTTCTTTGTTTAAATCCACCAGCCTTTCTTTTACGGCCGTCATTTTCACAAACCATGAATCCAGTGGGTAATACAATACCGGCTTGTCTGTTCTCCAGCAGTGTGGATAACTGTGGACATATTTTTCTACTTTGAAGGCTTTGTTTTCCGTTTTCAATAAAATCGCCAGCTCTACATCCCAGGATTTCTCCGGAGCAGTGCCTTCATCGTAATATTCGTTCTTAATGTATTTCCCGGAGAATAATTCCGGAACATTTTCCCCTTTAATAAATCTTCCCTGAAGATCTACCAGTGGAACCAGGTTGTCGTTTTCATCTTTTACCAACATCGGCGGAACTTCAGGTTTGGCCATTTTGGCAACCCGTGCATCATCCGCACCGAAAGTCGGTGCCGTATGAACGATTCCCGTACCGTCTTCCGTTGTTACGAAATCCCCTAAAATTACCCTAAACGCATTTTCAGGATGGTCATTCGGGGTAAACCATGAAACAAGCTGTTCGTATCGTGTTTCCACCAGTTTTTCTCCAGTGAATTCTTTTAGGATTTTAAACGGAATTGTTTTGTTTTCTGCAGAATAATTTGCAAAATCTTCATCCGTTCCTTCAGTATATTTTTTCCCGAAAACTTTAGGTAAAAGCACGCGGGATAAAACAACGTTTACCGGCTCGAAAGTATATTGGTTGAATGTTTTTACCAGGACATATTCAATATCTCTTCCCACGGTAAGAGCCGTGTTGGAAGGAAGCGTCCATGGGGTTGTCGTCCAGGCCAGGATGTGCACGTCCCCATCCACATCGCTGAACAGTTCGGAAGATTCTTTTTTTACCTTGAACTGAGCCACCACCGTCGTATCCGAAACATCATGGTACGTTCCGGGCATATTCAGTTCGGCCGAAGAAAGTCCGGTTCCTGCTTTCGGGGAATAAGGCTGGATGGTGTATCCTTTGTACAATAATTCCTTATCGTAAAGTTGTTTCAACAGCCACCAAACCGTTTCCATATATTTAGATTTATATGTGATGTACGGATCATTAAGATCTACCCAATACCCGATTTTTTCAGTCAGGTTGTTCCATACGTCCGTATAGCGCATTACCGCTTCACGGCAGGCTTTGTTGTAATCTTCAATCGAAATTTTTTTGCCAATATCTTCTTTGGTGATTCCTAATTCCTTTTCCACACCAAGCTCTACCGGAAGTCCGTGGGTATCCCAACCCGCTTTACGGAAAACCTGCTTTCCGTTCTGGGTCTGATAACGACAGAAAATATCCTTTAATGCCCTGGCCATAACGTGGTGAATTCCGGGCATACCGTTTGCCGAAGGCGGACCTTCATAAAAAACAAACTCAGGCTGCCCCTCACGAATCTCAACACTTTTATTGAAGGTTTTATTCTGCTTCCAGAATTCCGAGATGTTCTCGGCTACGTCAATAAGGTTGAGGTTTTTGTATTCTTTAAATTGGCTCATTGTAATATCTCAATATCGATGATTAATTAAGTTGGCAAATTTACTAAAATTTACCGGTTTATAATATATGTTTTATTTTGATATTTCCAATGAAAATGTTCTGTTTCAGAAAAATAAAGTAAAGGGGGATGAGCAATAACGAATAGGTGAATTTTTAGCGGTAATTTATGGGTGAATAATCTATACGATCTGAGGAAAAATTCATCTGCCGGATTTTAATTTTAATTAAATACATTTGTCCTTTAAAAATAAGAACCATTGGAATTCCATCCATCCATCGAAAAAGCAGAAGCTGCGGAAATCAAAAAATTTCAGGAGCAAAAACTTCAGGAACTGTTGGTGTATCTTGAAATGCATTCCCCTTTTTACCAAAGGATATTTAAAGAAAACGGGATCCGTATTGCTGACATTCAGACTTTGGAAGATCTGCAGAAGATCCCTACCACGACAAAGAACGATATTCAGCAGAACAATGATGATTTCTTCTGCATTACGCCGGATAAAATCGTGGATTACAGCACGACTTCAGGAACCCTGGGTGATCCTGTCACATTCGGATTGTCGGATAGCGACTTGGAACGCCTGTCGTACAACGAGGCGATTTCCTTCGCCTGTGCTGGAATTCAAAAAGGAGATGTGGTACAGATGATCACTACTATCGACAAAAGGTTCATGGCCGGGCTGGCTTATTTTTTAGGCTTACGGAAAATGGGAGCCAGCGTTGTGAGAATGGGGCCGGGAATTCCCGAACTGCAGTGGGATTCCATCTTTCGGTACAAACCGAAATACCTGATTACCGTTCCTTCTTTTCTGTTGAAAATGATTGATTATGCTGAAAAGCATGGAATCGATTATCAGAATTCCAGTGTTTATGGAGCCGTCTGTATCGGGGAGAGCATCAAAAACCAGGATTTTACGGATAATATTTTATCAAAAAAGATCAAAGAGAAGTGGAACATCAAGCTTTTCTCAACCTATGCTTCTACGGAAATGAGTACGGCCTTTACGGAATGCGAACAGCAGATCGGCGGTCACCACCACCCGGAACTGATCATTACCGAAATCCTGGATGATGACGGAAAACCCGTAAAAGAAGGAGAAAGCGGCGAACTGACCATCACAACGTTGGGTGTCGAAGCTTTACCTTTACTAAGATTTAAAACCGGGGATATTGTAAAAGCTCATTACGAGCCCTGCCCATGTGGAAGAAACACCATGCGGCTGGGACCTGTGGTCGGAAGAAAACAGCAGATGATCAAATACAAAGGAACAACATTGTATCCGCCGGCAATGAATGACATCCTGAATGATTTCAACAATATTCTGTGCTACCAGATCGTGATTCAGTCGAATGAGATAGGGCTGGACGAAATCATCATTAAAATCAGTACCGATAGTGATTCTGAGACGTTCGTAAATGAAGTGAGAGATCATTTCCGGGCCAAATTACGGGTAAGTCCGAAAATAGAAATTATAGATTTCGAGGTATTGTCTAAAACGGTATTTCATCCGAACAGCAGGAAACCAATTGCCTTCATCGACTTACGGAACTAAAATTAATAAAACATACATTAATAACTTATGAAAAAATTAGTATTCGCCTTTTTTGTTTTCTTAACAGGGATGATCTTCGGGCAGAAAATGAAAGTAACTTCCGGCAATTTCGATTTCTTAAAAGGACAGACCGAGCTGAATCTGCAGATGGATTACAGCCATGTTGAATTTTACAAAGAGAACATGAATGAAGTTGAATATATTGCCAAGCAGCAAAAAGATATCCAGAAAGCCGGTAAAAGCCCTGACGAATTTGAAAAATGGAAAAAAGACTGGGAATATTCCAAGAATACCCAATTCGTAGATAAATTTCTGGCTTCAATGAATAAAAATACGGATATTAAAACCTCCGTTAATAACCCAGCTGCAAAATATACGCTGATTGTAGAAACCGTATGGATTTATCCGGGATGGTTCGGAGGAATTATGAACCAGCCGTCCAAGCTGAGCACCCTTTTAAAATTTGTGGAGACTTCAGATCCTTCTCACGTTTTACTGGAAATTGACAGCAAAAATGCGCCCGGCGATAATTTCGTAGGATTGCCGAATAACAACGACCGGATTTCGGAAGGATATGTCAAAACAGCAAAGACATTGGCCCATATGATTGAAAAGAAGATCAAATAACTAAGTCAGATAAAATAAATACGCTTCCGGTTAGGGAAGCGTATTTTTTATGCCTGTTGCTTTTCTGTTTTTATAAATTCGGCTAAGTTTTTAATCGCCGTATCGTGTATTCTTACGAACGTATTTTTCTTGTTCCAGACATAGCCGGCCAGCACGGCGCAGATCTTTCTTTTGACATCCGGATTTTCCGGCTGGTGGAAAAAAAGCTCCTGAAGATTTCCGGTATACCATTCTTTTACATACGTCGTGAAAACATCCACCCCATAAAGAATGTAATCTGCGTATTCTTTTTGCCAGTCGATTTTTTCACTGTTCAGCTGTCTCAAGGCTAATTTTGCCGCCAGCATTCCGGATTCCGTGGCAAAAGCCATCCCCGAAGAGAAAACAGGATCCAGGAATTCCGAAGCATTCCCCGTGAGTGCAAAACCGTCCCCGAAAAGGCTTTTTACCGAACATGAATAATCTTTAAGATGTCTCGGCTCAAACAGGAAATCCACATCTCCGAAACGTTTTACATAATAATCCGATAAGGAAATGGCTTTCCGCAACGCTTCGGCTGCATCGCCGTTTTCAGATAATTGGTCGATATATTCCGTAGGTCCTACGATACCTACACTTGTATTTCCATTGGAGAAAGGGATTACCCAAAGCCAGACTTCCGTTTCAATGATATCGAAAGAAATCAGCGTTCCTTCGGTTCCCTCTTCACGGTTGATGTCTTTTACATGGGAAAAAATAGCGGAGTGGGGCGATAGTTTCGATGGCTTTTCAAGATCCAGAAGTCTTGGTAGTACCCTTCCGTAACCACTGGAATCAATTACGAATTTGGCATGGATTTCTTTTGTTTCGCCGTCTTTCGTTTTTACAGTCGTTACAGAATCCGTTCCGTTGAATTCAATACCGGTAACTTCGGTTTCAAATTCCAGGTCAATGCCCTTGTTGATTACTTCCTGTGCTAAAGCATTATCAAAATCCGCTCTCGGAACCTGCCAGGTCCAGTCCCAGCCTTCCCCGAATTTATTGCTGAAATCAAAAATACAAACTTCGTTGCCTCTTAAAAAACGTGCGCCCAATTTCTTTTCAAATCCCATTTTATCCAGTGCCGGAAAAAGGCCGGCCTCGTCAAAATGATCCATCACCCGTGGAATCAGGCTTTCCCCAACCACCAATCTGGGAAACTTCGTTTTTTCAACAACTTTTACGCTGACGTTGTTCTTCTTTAAGTATGAAGAAGATACGCATCCGGATGGCCCGGCTCCGATTACAAGAACGTCAACAAATTCTTTGCTCATCTTTGATTTTTTATTTTAATAATAACTTCTATCTTTGCCGCAAAATTAATGACAATTAATTAATAATTACAAAATTATCTTATTATTACTTTTTAATTAATGAAAATAAACAACTTTTTAGAACTGAGCGACTTTAAAAAAGTCATCATTGAGAATGAGAAAATAGAACTGGATGAAACGCTTCTTGCCAGAGTGGATGAAAGTTTTCGGTTTTTAAAAGAATTTTCAAAGAATAAAGTAATATATGGAGTGAATACGGGCTTCGGTCCGATGGCGCAGTTCAAGATCAGTGATGAAGATACGCATCAGCTTCAGTACAACCTGATCAGGAGCCATTCTTCCGGGATGGGCAACCCGCTTCCTGCCGATGAAGCGAAGGCATGTATGCTGGCAAGGCTGAATACATTGTCGCTTGGGAAATCAGGAGTTCATCACTCGGTTGTATATTTACTTAAAGAATTAATCAACAGGGATATTACACCGCTGATTTTTGAGCACGGAGGAGTAGGGGCAAGCGGTGATTTGGTACAGCTGGCTCACTTGGCTTTGGTGCTGATCGGAGAAGGCGAAGTTTTTTACCAGGGGGAAAGAAGACCGACGAAAGAAGTATTTGAAGCGGAAAGTCTTGAACCGATTCAGGTTGAAATCCGGGAAGGGCTTGCGCTGATGAACGGAACTTCCGTGATGTCGGGAATTGGGGTGGTTAACGCACATAAAGCAAACCAGTTAACTGATATTTCCCTTAAATTATCCTGTGCTATTAATGAAATTGTTCAGGCTTATGACGACCACTTGTCAGAAGTGCTGAACGGGACCAAGCTGCATGCCGGTCAACAGAAGATCGCATCAAAAATGCGTGCCCATTTATCCGACAGCAAGCTGATCCGGAAAAGAGCCGACCATTTATATACCCATTTTGAAGAGCAGGAGAAAGTATTCAAGGAAAAAGTTCAGGAATATTACTCTTTACGTTGTGTTCCGCAGATTTTGGGACCTGTCCTGGATACATTGGAATACACGGAAAAAGTATTGGAAAACGAGATCAATTCAGCAAACGATAACCCGATCATTAATGTGGAAGATCAGCATGTGTACCACGGCGGAAATTTCCATGGCGATTATATTTCGCTGGAAATGGACAAGCTGAAGATCGTGGTTACCAAACTGACGATGCTGGCAGAACGGCAGCTGAATTATCTTTTGAATGCAAAAATCAACGAAATCCTGCCTCCGTTTGTTAATTTGGGCAAGCTGGGCTTCAATTTCGGAATGCAGGGGGTTCAGTTTACGGCGACTTCCACAACTGCAGAAAGTCAGATGCTCTCCAACCCGATGTATGTTCACAGTATTCCTAATAATAATGACAATCAGGATATTGTAAGTATGGGGACAAATGCAGCGGTGATTTGCAGAAAGGTTATTGAAAATGCGTTTGAAGTGCTTACCATTGAAGCCATCACCATTGTTCAGGCTATCGAATATCTTGGGTTTCAGGATAAAATTTCATCGGCAACAAAAGAACTGTATGATGAAATAAGAAAGATTATTCCAGCATTTTCCAATGATATGGTGATGTATCCGTATCTGCAGGAAGTGAAAAATTATCTGAAAAATTTGTAACCTCTCGGGAATACAGGTTGTCATAAAAGAATATACCAAAAACTAAAACTAACATACGCTACACATGAAATGTGCAATCATCACAGGCGGCTCCAGGGGAATTGGAAGAGCTATCTGTATTAAACTGGCAGAAGAAAAGAATTATCATCTGCTGATTAACTACACTTCAAATGAGGCGGCGGCAAGAGAAACGCTGGCCAAAGTTGAAGAACTGGGGGCTACGGGAGAGATCCTGAAATTCGACGTTGGTAATGCCGAAGAAACACAGGCTGTTTTAACCCAATGGCAGGAAAACAATCCGAATGCAATCGTTGAGGTGATTGTAAACAATGCCGGGATCACGAGGGACGGATTGTTTATGTGGATGCCGAGCGAAGACTGGAATGCGGTGATCAACACAAGTCTGAACGGCTTTTTTAATGTAACGAACTTTTTCATTCAGAAGCTTTTGCGCAACAAATACGGACGGATCATCAATATGGTTTCCGTTTCCGGAGTAAAAGGGACCGCAGGACAAACCAATTATTCTGCCGCAAAAGGAGCTTTGGTAGGCGCTACAAAAGCGCTGGCACAGGAAGTAGCGAAAAGAAATATCACCGTGAATGCGGTGGCACCGGGATTCATCAAGACCGATATGACGCAGGAATTCAATGAAGATGAATTAAAAGCAATGATTCCTGCCAACCGTTTCGGTGAAGCAGAAGAGGTGGCTGATCTCGTAGCATTTTTAGCTTCGAAAAAATCATCGTACATTACAGGCGAAGTCATTAATATTAACGGCGGAATCTACTCATAAATTAATGTAACAAGATACCAGTGTATCAATATACCAATGAATACGGATTGATAAGAATTGTTACATTGCCAGATTGATACATTGTTAAATTTAACAACATGGAAAATAGGGTTGTCATTACCGGAATGGGAATTTATTCCTGCATCGGAACTTCTTTGGAAGAGGTGAAGGAATCTTTATTTCACGGGAAATCCGGTATTTTTTTAGTAGACGAAAGAAAAGAATTCGGGTTCAGATCCGGATTAGCGGGTGTTGTTCCGAAGCCGGACCTGAAAAATCTTCTCAACCGCAGGCAACGTGTGAGCATGGGGGAAGAAAGCGAATATGCGTATATCGCTACTTTAGATGCTTTAAAGCAGGCAGGTATAGACCAGGATTTTTTAGACCACCATGAGGTTGGAATTTTATACGGAAACGACAGTGTTTCCCAAGCTGTGGTGGAATCTATTGATATTGCCAGGGAGAAAAAAGATACGACCTTAATGGGTTCAGGAGCCATCTTCAAGTCGATGAACTCTACGGTAACGATGAATCTTTCCACAATTTTTAAATTGAGAGGGATTAATCTTACAATCAGTGCGGCTTGCGCAAGCGGTTCCCATTCTCTGGGATTGGCTTTTATGATGATTAAAAACGGGTTTCAGGATATGATCGTCTGCGGAGGAGCCCAGGAAACCAATAAATATTCAATGGCGAGCTTTGACGGGCTGGGGGTTTTCTCCGTACGTGAAGATGAACCGACTAAAGCTTCAAGGCCTTTTGATTCCGGCAGGGACGGGCTGATCCCGAGCGGCGGCGGCGCAACGCTTATCGTCGAAAGTCTCGAATCGGCACAGAAAAGAGGAGCCAACATCATCGCAGAAATCGTAGGTTACGGATTCTCATCAAACGGTGGACATATTTCCACTCCAAATGTGGATGGACCGGCACTGGCGATGGGAAGAGCATTAAAACAATCGGGCTTAACTGCACAAGAAATCGATTATATAAATGCTCATGCTACGTCAACCCCGATCGGCGATGCCAACGAGGCAAAAGCGATTTATGAAATCTTCGGTGGAGAAGTTCCCGTAAGCTCTACCAAATCCATGACCGGGCACGAATGCTGGATGGCCGGAGCGAGTGAAGTGATCTACTCAATCCTGATGATGCAGAACGGCTTTATTGCCCCGAATATTAATCTGGAACATCCTGATGATGAGGCAAAAAAGATAAATCTGATCGCCGAAACAAAAAGTCAAAAAATTGACGTATTTTTGTCGAATTCTTTCGGATTTGGGGGAACCAACTCCGCATTAATTGTTAAAAAATTTAATTAAAAACATGGAAAGGGAAAAAATTATTGCGATCGTTAATGATTTTTTGGTGAATGAATTTGAGGTGGACGGTGATGAAATCAGCAACGGGGCAAACTTAAAAACGACGCTTGGGCTCGACAGCCTGGATTATATTGACATGGTGGTGGTGATCGAATCTAATTTCGGGGTGAAACTGGGGGAAGCAGACTTCAAGAAAATGGTGACGTTCGACGATTTCTACACCACGATTGAAAACAAAATCACAGAAAAGAATAAATAATCTAATGATGTATCGATGTAACAATCTGCCAATGAAATAATTGCTACACTGTTACATCGATATATTGTTACATTATCAAACTAATGCTATGAACAAGTGGAAAGGTAAATCCAAAGGAACCATCCTGGGCTACCGGATTTTTGTCTGGTGCATTAAAAATATCGGGATCCGAAGTTCCTATTTTGTGCTTTATTTTGTCGCTTTCTACTATTTCCTATTCGAGAAAAAAAGCAATACCTACTACCGGTACTATTTTCGGGAAAGACTGAAATACAGCTACTGGAAAACTAAAATCTCTTTATTTAAAAATTATTTCACTTTCGGAACCGTTCTCATTGATAAAACGGCCATTTCCGCAGGACTAAGGAATAAATATACCTACGAATTCGACGGAATTGAAAATCTGAGGAACCTGTTGGCAGAAAAAAAAGGCGGGGTGCTCATCAGCGCGCACATCGGAAACTTTGAAATTGCAGAACATTTTTTTGCCGATATCGATTTCGACTGCCAGATCAATTTAGTGACTACCGATCAGGAAGTTACCGTGATTAAGGAATACCTGGAAAGTGTTTCCGTAAAACAGAGCAGCATTAGATTTATTTATGTAAAAGAAGATATGTCCCATATTTTCGAGATCAATGAAGCATTGTCTAACAACGAGCTCATCTGCTTTACCGGCGACCGTTATTTCGAAGGCTCCAAGTTTCTGGAAAGTGAATTACTCGGTAAAACTGCCAAATTTCCGGCCGGGCCTTTTCTTATTGCCTCCAGATTGGGTGTTCCGGTAGTGTATGTCTATGTCATGAAAGAAAATAATCTTCATTACCATCTGTACGCGCGGGTCGCTCAAAATGTTAAAAAACGGGATGCCCAGGGCCTTCTCAACTCCTATACCCAAAATCTGGAATCCATGATCAGGAAATATCCCCTTCAGTGGTTCAATTATTTTGATTTTTGGGATAATATTGATTAATTTTCCTACTTTTACCTAAAATAAAACTAATATTTAACTCAAACATTAAGTGATTGGGATATTTAAAATCTAAGTCGTAAGTTGCTTTTTATCTTTGCTGATTGTTAATGCGTTTGCAAATCTGAAACATCCGGCAGTTAAGAAAAAATCTTGTGAACTTTGCATTTTAAAATTCAGCATCACTAAACACAGCTTTTCTCCTTGAAAAAAGAATTTGATATACTGGTAATCGGCAGCGGATTGGGCGGTCTTGTTTCAGCGCTTGTTTTAGCGAAAGAAGGCCTGAAGGTGTGCGTGCTGGAGAAAAATAACCAGTATGGCGGAAATCTGCAGACTTTTTCCCGGGACAAGCTTATTTTCGATACCGGCGTTCATTATCTGGGCGGGCTTTCCGAAGGCCAGAACCTTCATCAGTATTTTTCCTATCTCGGGATCATGGATGAGCTTCAGCTTCAGCAGATGGATGGGAACGGATACGATAAAATTACTTTCGGAGACGACAAAACCGAATATCCTCATGCACAGGGCTACAGCAATTTTGTAGAACAGCTGGCCTGGCATTTTCCTGAAGAACGGGAGAATCTGGAAAATTATTGTGAAGAAATCCAGCGGGTTTGCAGTCAGTTTCCGAGATATAACCTGGTAGGGAAAGACAATTATAACGAAGAGATCCTGCATCTTAATACCAAACGGTTTATCGAATCCATTACACAAAACACGACACTGCAGTCGGTTTTGTTGGGATCGAATTTTTTATACGCCGGAGATTCAGAAAATGTACCGTTTTATGTTCATGCGCTAACGGTAAACTCTTATATTCAAAGTGCTTACAAGTGTATAAAGGGCGGAAGCCAGATATCCAAGCTGCTCATCCGCAGATTAAGGGAACACGGCGCGGAAGTTCATAAGCATTCGGAAGTTTCGGAATTTATATTTGGGGACGATCAGGCTTTAACCGGTGTAAGAATTTCGACCGGAAAAGAATATTATGCAAAGACATTTATTTCCAATATCGAAATCCGTTCTGCAATTCGGCTGATCGGTGAGCACCGTTTAAAAAAATCTTTTCTGAACAGGATTAAAAGCTGGGAACCGGTATCTTCCTGTTTCAGTGTATACCTGGTGCTGAAACCGCATTCGGTTCCGGATTTTAATTATAACATATACCATTATTCAAATGAAGGAATGGTATGGAATGCCCATCGTTATGAAAAAGATTCCTGGCCGGAAACGTATATGCTTTCTTCAACAGAATCAAAGCATTATCCCGGATTTGCCGAAAGCCTTACGGCAATTTCCTACATGGATTTTGCGGAGGTAGAAGAGTGGAAAAACACCTTTAATACCGTAGCAGAAGAGCAGAATCGGGGAGAGCGGTATGAAAAATTTAAGCTTGCGAAAGCTGAAAAGATGATTGATGAGCTGGAGAAGAAAATTCCCGGTTTGCGGAAGTCGGTTAAGAGAATCTATACTTCTTCGCCGCTGTCTTACCGCGATTATATCGGCAGCTGTAACGGAAATATGTACGGTTACATGAAAAGTTCTGAAAACCCTCTGAAAACAATGGTTTCTCCGAGAACAAAGATTGATAATCTTTTTCTTACCGGACAGTCTGTAAATATGCACGGAATCTTAGGCTGTACCATCGGCGCTTTCAATACCTGCGCGGAAATCCTTGGAAAGGAAGTGATTGATGAAAGATTAATACAACTGATTAATAAAAATAAAGGTGAAGAATAGGATCGTTACAATTCCCTGCTCATATCCTCAAAAGTATAAGCTGAATATAATATTTTTTAGCCTCAGCCTTATCCTGAACCTTACTTCCTGCGGCATCCGGAAATCCGTCCATCATATTCCGGACATCAAACAATATTCGGTTGAAATACCCGAGGTAAAGAAGATCAACGATTCGGTCTTCAGCTTTCACGAAAATTATTTAACCAAAAACAGGCAGCAGCTTTGGGAACTGTACATCACAGGAAACCCTTTGCAGCTGGGATACAACAATGGCGCGCTGACGCAAGGACTTATGCAGAAGCAGGAAGACGTTTTCTTTTCCAAAGTGGAAGGATTTGTTCCGTCAAAGTTCAAGCAGGACCTGTTGAGAGGCTTTTTAAAGTGGTACAACCGGAAAATGTACCTAAATATCCGGGAAGATTACCAGGCAGAATTGTACGGACTGTCCCGGTATTCTTCGGACAAATATAATTTTATTACCCCAAAATTTCTGAGAAGCATGTACCTGCACGGTGCCCACGACATCGGCCATGCTATGCAGGATCTGATGATGGTCGGCTGTACATCGCTTGCCGTCTGGAATGAAAATACGGAAGACGGTGACCTGCTGATCGGGCGGAATTTCGATTTTTATGTGGGTGATGATTTTGCTAAAAACAAGCTGATCGAATTTGTAGAGCCTGAAGGCGGGATCCCTTATCTTTCTGTAAGCTGGCCCGGAATGATCGGAGTAGTGTCCGGAATGAACAGGGAAGGGCTTACCGTAACCATCAACGCGGGAAAGTCTAAGATTCCCTTAACGGCAAAAACACCGATTTCTCTGGTGACAAGGGAAATTTTACAGTACGCCAAGAATATTGATGAAGCCATTGCCATTGCCAAAAAAAGAAAAGTTTTTGTATCGGAATCCATTCTGGTAGGAAGTGCCAACGATAAAAATGCCGTAATTATTGAGGTTTCTCCGGATAATTTCGGAGTATATAGAGTAGAGAATACCAGTAAGGTGTTTTGTACCAATCACTTCCAGTCGGAGGCTTACAAAAACGATAAAAGAAATCAGAAGCATATTCTCGAAAGCCATTCCGAATACCGTTATGAAAAGCTGCAGGAACTTTTGCAGGAAAATAAAAAGCTGAACCCCGAAAAGATGGCGGCCATTTTAAGGGATAAATCCGGGCTGAAAGGTGCAAGCATCGGTTATGGCAATGAAAAGGCGATCAATCAGCTGCTGGCCCATCATGCGGTGATCTTTTCGTCTCAGAAAAGGCTGGCCTGGGTTTCCGCCAATCCATACCAGCTGGGAGAATTTGTCTGCTATGATCTGAATGAAATTTTTTCCGGTAAAAAACCTATCAACGGAACGCTGGCAAGGTCTGAACTTAATATTCCCAAAGACCCTTTCTTAGATTCCCAGGCGTTTAAGAATTATGAGGAATACAAATTTGCCAATGGTGAAATCAGTGATGCAGTAAATGATAAAACGATAGAACTTACCGACGGATTTATCCCGCACTATCAATCGCTGAATCCGGACTTCTGGCTTGTTTACTATCAGGCCGGAAGGTATTATTTCAACAGAAAAGAATATTCCAGGGCGAAAACCGAATTCAAAAAAGCCTTGTCAAAGGAAATAACGACCGTTCCGGATCGCGAAAATGTTGAAAAATATCTGAAAAAGACGGAGAAGAAGCTGAAGGGTGAATAGTTAATGATGAATAGTGAATAGTGAATAGTGAATAGTGAATGGTGAATTTTACGATGCAATTAAGAGTTAATGGTCAATATTGGATTCACATCTCACCACTAAGTTTCAAAATTCACCATTCACCGGCGAAGCCGAATTCACCATTGACTTAAATTTTCGATGATCCGACTAAAGAAGAAATAAGAGACTGCCGCCCTAGCCTCGATAGGAACGGTTACCCCGCAGCAAGCGCAGGGAATGGTGTTGGCGTGAGGAGTAGAAGTGGATAGCGAGAATAAGCTCCTAAAAATCGGTCTTGTCCGGGCTCACTTTTTTCAGAAGAAGAAAGGTGATGATCCATGCCAGTGCAGACATTGAAACAGCCAGAATCATACTTCCGATCAAGTATTGCAGCAGATTGTTTTTTACCAGGTCAAAATTCAGTTCCTGGCTCAGGATATTGCTGTTGCCGTCTACAAAAGGAGCGCCGAGAAAGAGAGAAGCCGCAATAATAAACGGAATGAACGGCGGCAAGCTGACGTTGGAGGCAAAGAAAGCCAATACTTTGTTGAGCTTAAAAAGCACCGCCAGCGAAATAACAATCAGGGTATGGAACCCCCAAAAAGGAGAGAATCCCACAAATACGCCGAGCGCGATGGAAAAGGCTTTGGTCCGGTTGGTTCCGTCACTTTCCAGCACATCTTCCTTAATGAATCTGCGGATGCTTTTTTTTCGGAAATTATTGATAAAGTTCCGCGGAATGATGTACAGCAGGGTGATGGTTACCAAGATGGTGTTAAGGATGCTGATCCTTGTAAAATCTTTGAACGGCCTGAAATGCGATACCCTTTCTGCGGGATCATAGAGCACTTTTACCGGAACGTTTTTTACCGGAACATGCCTCCACGCAGTTCGTACGATGATTTCGATCTCGAATTCAAATTTCGGGGTAAAATATTTTTTCGGAATTTTATGCAAAGGGTAAAGGCGGTAACCGGATTGGGTATCTTCCAGCTTAATTCCCGTCTCAAACCAAAACCAAAAGTTGGAAAAGCGGTTTCCGAAACTGCTTTTCTTTGGAATTCCGTCCTGGGCCATATTGCGGTTACCGATCAACAGCACATCTTCCTTTTCGTAAAGCAGTGCTTCTACAAAAACAGGGATGTCGTCGGGATAATGCTGGCCGTCGGAATCAATGGTGATGGCATAATGATAACCCAGTTTTTTTGCTTTCCTGAAGCCGGTTTTAAGGCCGTTGCCTTTTCCTTTGTTTTCCGGTAAATGGATAACCTGAAGCTGAGGATAAAAGGCTAAAATTTCCGCGGTGGAATCGGTAGAACCATCGTTTACAACAATAACTTCCTGGGTATATTCGAGAACACCGTCAATGACTCTTTTCAGGGTTTTCTCGTTGTTGTAGGTCGGTATTAAAACACAGATTTTCTTTTCGGAAATTGCATTTTGTACTTCAGGAAGGGTCATTGTTTTATTTTAGGGTTGCTTTTTCAGCCGGGGTCATGGTTTTGGATTGTGCGGCAAACCGTTTGATGTAATTTTTCAGGGAAGCGCTTTGTTTGCTGTAATTATTTAATAAAAAAGCTTTATCATCTTTAAGGCTTCCTCTGTATCCTACGATTTTCGGAATATTTTCCTGAACGCTCATTCGGATTACCCTCAGTTCCGCATTGTTGGGATTATTTTTGATCACCCCTTCCAGACTGGTGGCTCCGGACTTTACCAGAGCTTTCCGGTTCGATTTGGCAATTTTGGCTTCCATAATTTTAGCTGCAGCTTTGTAACCCTGGATCACGGCATCCGAGCCCGAAGTTTTTTCAGCCATTGTGATGAAGGCTTCGGTGCCTGCATTGGAAGAATTGGCTTTTGAGTAACTTTCTCTCAGCGATTCAATGCCTGACTGGAAGAAAAGGGTAAAAGCCGTTATGAAGGTGAAAATGAATTTCATGAGGTCAATTTTTGGTAGTTAAC
This sequence comes from Chryseobacterium sp. SORGH_AS_0447, assembly GCF_030818695.1. Taxonomy (NCBI): domain Bacteria; kingdom Pseudomonadati; phylum Bacteroidota; class Flavobacteriia; order Flavobacteriales; family Weeksellaceae; genus Chryseobacterium; species Chryseobacterium sp. SORGH_AS_0447. The sequence continues at coordinate 772,737 of NZ_JAUTAR010000001.1, forward strand.
TGACATTTTTAATGCAATAGTCTCGCCAAAGGAAGTGGTATTTTTTACTTTCACTTCTCCGTCGGTCTGCGTAATATCCAGCTGCAGTTTCAGGTCCGGTGTTTCAAACGGGTTGATGATGGCCATGAATTTTATATTGGAAGCGGTTTTTAAAAATAGAGGCAGACCTGTAAATTCTTCAGCAAGTTCCTTCACAATCTGCATCATGCATACGCCCGGCGTTACCGGATTTCCCGGGAAATGGCCTTTGAAAATCTCATGGTCTTTGTTCAGGGAAATGTAAGCCGTAAAGCTTCCGTTTTCAGCCTGTTCGTGCGATTGTAACGTATAAAAATCGGTAAGAATGGTCTGCATAAAATTATTTTTTCAAGTTAAAGGTATAGTAAACCCCGGTCTGGAAGGTGATGTTTGAATGGTCGTTGTAGAAAGAATACACCGGGACAAAACCTTTTTTTACCCGTGCTTCAATCCCGAAATTATTGGTGATATCAAATCCTAAACCTGCTGTAATCCCTAAATCGATCTCATTTGCGGCATCAAAGTTTTTCTGTTCTACCAAAAATTCAAGCGTCGGTCCGAAATGAACATTGAACTTGTTGAAATAGAATTTGTTAACCAGTTGAAGGCTTACATAAGAAGCGGTGAGCGTCTGCCCGTTCCAGTTGTTGATATTGGTATCCAGTTTTGCGCCCTGTCTGGAATAATTGATCTCTGGTTGCAGAGCGTAAAATTTAGCAAAGCGGATGTTTCCGAACAGTCCTAGATAAAAATCGGTTTTAGTCTTAAATTCCATATTTGGATCAGCATTGTTGTAGTAATCGTAATCCATGTAAGAATACCACTGGGCTTTATTGGTAAAGTGCGAAAAATTGGCACCTGCCCGGATCCCCGGATTAAAGGTAACCTGAGCCAGGGACATTCCTGAAATTATTAAGATGAGTAAGGAAATGATTTTTTTCATGTGAATTATTCGTTTTCGGTTATTTGAAATAGTTTTATGTTTATTTTAAAGTCTTTGTGCCGAAGTTCCAAACTGTCCGCGAAGATATGTTTTTTTGCCTCAAAAGTAAAATCGATTTTTTCTTTCCTGTTTTGTGTGTAAATGATCTGTTTCAGCAAACCATTGCTTTTATTGTAAAACAGGTAATAGGCTTTTTTATCGATTTTTGAGAGGTAAATTTTGGCATTTTCATTTTCAAAACTTTCACTTACAGGGTATTGTTGCCGTAAAAGTTCGCGGAAATCGTTCTTCAGGAAATTGATAACAATTTTTTTATCCAGATCCGGAAGTACATAATTGAGTTTAAAATCGTGTTCTGAAATCTCGAAATCGATCAGCTTATTCCCGAAATCTGATGTCAGCACCACACGGTGGGCCGAATCATTCATTTTCTTTACGATCAGGATTCCGCTGACGTGATTTTTATAAATGTCCATCTGGCATTTATATACATAATCTTCTTTGGAAGAAAAGTATAGGTTTTCGACCGTCTTTTCGGTGCCTGGGATAGGCTTTGCATCAGTACGCTTATACGTTCTGCATGAAAACAAAACAATGAAAACCAGGCTATAAGCTAAATTCCGAAGCAGCAACCGGCGCATTGATTCTTGTATTTTTGAAAACGATATTGGTTGTATCCCCCGAAGCTTCGGTCATGTTCACCTGTGAGACCGTCGACTGGTTTTTAGGAAAGTACAGTTCAATCTGTTTGATGTATTTCAGCAGCTGGGCAGATTTGGGCGTAAATTTCGCAATATTGAAACTGCCGTTTTTCAGGTAAGCCACAGAAAATTCGGGATCGCTGAACATCTGTCCGTTGGAACTTCCGACAATCAGTTTATTGATCTTCTCGAAGGTTTTGCTTTTCGCATCAACGGCAGACTTTTTTCCCTGATCGTTAATGAAAATTTTATTATCCTTAAAAACAATGCTATACTGGTAAGGCTTGGTGTATTTCCAGCTCAGCATATTCGGTGTCTTTAAAGACATTTTTCCGTACGTAACGATGTTTTTATCCAGGAAATCCATTTTTTTGGTTTGGGTAAAATCGCTCTGCAGGGTTTTGATCTCTCTGGTTTCGGAGGAAACTTTTGCTACGAACGCTTTGGCTTCCGTGCCGGACATGGCGGTGTTTTGCGCCAAAAATAAACCCGAAACAGACAGCAAGGTGATGATGAAAATATTTTTAATCATTTTTTTATTTAAATTTTAAAAGAAAAGTCTCTGATCTTTCAGATGTTTTTATTAAACTTTATGTAATTGAATATCAATAATTTTATCCAAATATTTTGTAACCTTGTGTTTTTAAAACAAGCCCGGCATTAAAATCATTCAATTGTAAAAGTCGAATACTTTTCACGCTCCAAAAATACTAATAAATTTACCAAAACGTTGTACGTTTTCTCCGAAGTGTCGTGAAGAAGAATGATGCTTCCTTTCTGTAATCCCTTTGCTACTTTCCGATAAATCTTGTTTTCGTCTTCGGTGATGGTGTCCAGTGAACGGACATTCCAGCCGACACTTTTCTTCCCGGTTTTGTTTATCGCTTTGGCAATATTCGGATTGGTAACTCCGAAAGGCGGCCGGTAAAGATCGGTTTTAAAATTCCCGGTTTTCAGCATTACCCCATCACATTTTTCAATTTCTTCGATCATTTTTGAAGTGGATAAGAACCCGGTTTGGTTGGAATGGGAGTAGGTATGATTGCCGATGGTATGGCCTTCCGAAATAATCCGTTGAAAAGTTTCGGGGTATTTTTCAATCTGTTTCCCGATGCAGAAAAAAGTAGCTTTTATATTATTTTCCTGTAAAAGATCTAAAAATTTCGGAGTAAATTCAGTCGGGCCGTCATCGAAAGTCAGTGCAACCTCTTTTATTTTAGTCTTTTTGTGGGTAATGCTATTAACAAAATATCCCAGGCCGATGTCAAAAGAACCCCAGACAACTATTGCGGAAAACATCAGAAAACAAAACAGATATACCCAGAACGTACCCTGAAACGCGTAGATAAAAGCGTTGCAGAAGAGGTAAAAAAGAATAAATAAATAGTGTTTCATTATATTTCTTCGTTATCAATATTTAGTTTATCAATATTTTCTTTAACCAGTTGCTCTAATTGATATGTTGCAACACCTAGTGGTTTTTCTAAGCCACGCATTGCATATTCTACTTTTACATTGCTTTTTGAGGCACAGAGCAACAAACCGATAGTAGGTTCATCAGTCTGTGTTTTCAGCTTATCATCAACAGCACTGATGTAAAAATTAAGCTTAGAAATATACTCCGGTAGAAACTCTCCAGCTTTAAGCTCAATGACAACATAAGCATGAAGTACCGTATGATAAAAAAGTAAATCTATTTTGTAATCTGTATGATCTACTTCAATTGAGTATTGCCGTCCAATAAAGGCGAATCCTTTACCGAGTTCAAGAAGGAAATCAGTGATTTTCTTGGTCAGCAGTTTTTCTATTTCTATCTCTTTTACCTTTGCAGAAAGCATTAAAAAGTCAAAGTGATAGGGATCTTTGAAAATGCTTTTAGCAAGATCAGACTGATATTCGGGTAATGTCTGCTCAAAATTATTTAGTGCTTTTCCGCTTCTTGAATAAAGATCAGATTGTATCTGCAAGAGCATTATGTTTCTACTCCATTCGTTTTTAGCGGTTTCAGAAATGTAAAAGGCTCTTTCCGCAATATCTTTTACTTTGGTTAGCAGGCTGATATGATGATACCATGTAATTTGTGCAAGTGGCACTTGCATAAAATGATTTTCTTTTTGTGCAAGCGGCACCTGCACAATTGGAAAATGTGGGTAGGCTTCTGCAAAAGACCGCATATATTTTAAATTACGTACAGAAAAACCTTTATTGCCGGGAAAGTTTTCAGCGAGATTATCGGCTAAGAGATCAATAATTTTGCTTCCCCATTTTTTTTGTTTTTGCTGTTTAATAATCGAATTCCCTATCTCCCAGTATAAGGTTAGCAGTTCTGCATTGATTTTGAATGCTGTTTTTGTTTGGGCTGCTTTTATTTTATTTGAAATGAATTCAGACCAATTTTTAAAATCGTTGTTATGGATCACTTTGTCTTTCATAAATTTCAATGATAAAAGTTAAGCCTTTTCCAGCAAAACCAGGCTATGGTCATTCCCGAGAAGATGATTGTACAGCAAAATATTTTTAATGCGCTCTTTCTTGACTTGATTAATTAACATCACTTCCGGAATTTCCTGATTTTTCAGGGTGTGGCACGCAATAAACGTTGAAAAGCCGCTTGCCGTATTGAATTCACCGCTCAGGTGTTTGTAGTAAAGCAAAGATGAATCCGTAAACAGGTCCATTGCTTTTGTATAATAAGCATCGGATTTTGCATCACCGCTGAAGCCCAAGATCACCGCATCAATATCATTAAAAGCCAAATTATTTTTGGCTAAAAACTTTTCAATAAACTGTTTTATTTCATCAGGATTTACTGTGTTGCTGATCTGTATGTCTTTTAGTTGAGCGTAGGTACTGTCTTTTTTATCTTTACCCAATACAAAAAAACTGGCACCTTCTCCCCAGGCTACTCCTTCTGTAGTGGAATGCAGGTAATCTACAGGAAAATGCTCATTCTTTTTGATGGTTTTGTTCAGCTCATACAGGTTCATGGTTCTTTCGGTCTGCTCATCAGTAGAACCTACCAACACATGTTCCGCCTCATCATCGATGATCTGAAGTTTTGCATCCAGCATTGAAAATTCCAAAGAGGAAGACGTATTTACGTAGGTGAAATTATAAGCGTGGCACTGCAGGCCTAAGGCAATCTGTCCGGCAACCGTATTGTGGGTGGACTGGATAAAATAAGTGGGGGTAAGAAATTCTTCGTTATTATCCAGGACATTCTTTAGAAACTTTTCAGAATCCTGGGAACAGCCCATTCCGGTCCCTACGATAATAGCATCCGGATTTTCGATTCCAGCTTCTTTTAATGCATAATGGGAAGCGACGGAGCTCATTTTTACCGTTTTAGACATTCTGCGGATCATTGCCGGTGGGATAAATTCTTTGTAAACCGGTTCAATGGCTTTCAGAACCTGGCCTGAGTTTACTGCCTGAAGATTTTGGAAGAAATCTTCATTTAGGGTATCCTGTGCTGAAATACAGGCTGCACTGTTGATGTAGACGGCACTCATGATTTTGAGAAAATTAAAGTTGAACAATTTCCTCCGAATCCGAATGAATTGGAAAGGACGTGATCTATATTTTTTTCCTTGAGTTCCGTAACAGGAATAAGGTCAAACTCTTCCATTTTGGTTTTGAAATTCAGGTTGGGAAAAATCAGGTTGTTTTGAATGGCCAGTAATGAGTAAACAGCTTCAATACCTGCCGCCGCCGCCAAGGTATGTCCTGTGAATGCTTTGGTAGAACTGAATTCCGGGACTTTTCCTTCTCCGAAAATACGGATCATCGCAATTCCTTCCGATAAATCGTTATTCGGCGTTGCAGTTCCGTGTACGTTGATGTAGTCGATATTTTCTTTATCCAAACCGGAAACTTTCAAGGCTTTTTCCATTGCTAAATAAGCGCCCTGTCCGTTTTCCGAGGAAGCCGTCTGGTGGTGCGCATCGTTGGCGTTTCCGTATCCTGAAAGATAACCCAGCACTTTTTTGTTTTCTTTTTTTACGATTTCATCAGATTCAAGAACGATGAAAGCTGCGGCTTCTCCAAGGTTCAACCCCTTCCGGTTGTTATCGAAAGGTGTATTGTAAGAATCCGTAAGAATCATCAGCGTGTTGAATCCGTTCAGGGTAAACTTGGAAAGGGCGTCGGTTCCACCGACAATCACACGGTCAAGAACACCGTTTTTAATAAGCTTTGCTCCCATCATGATCGCGTTGGCAGCTGAAGAACAGGCCGTGCTGATGGTGGAAACCATTCCTTTTAACCCTAAATAATCGGCAATGAGCAATGATGAGTTGCCCGCATCATGAGAGTCTATATATTTTTGCTTTTCAGGAAATTCTTCGTACGTATAGAAATAGTTTTCGGTAACATCCATCCCGCCGACACTGGTCGAGGAGATCAATCCTGTTTTATATTCATTAATATCCGAAATTCCCGCACTTTCGATGGCTTCTTTTGCCGCAATCATCCCTAGCAAAGCTGTTCTGGTAGCATTTTTCGCATCCTTTAGCTGAAGTTTCTCCGTCAGTTCCGCATTGGAAAGTTTAATTTCACCGGTCTTGATATGTCCGGCATGACGCGTTTCAAACAGCTGGATATCGGAGATCCCGTGCTTTCCGGATTGTAATGAACTCAGGTTTTCTTCCACATTGTTCCCAATGGAAGATATGATGCCCATTCCTGTAATGGCAATTTTTTGACCCATTTTATAAAATGTAACAATGGATCAATATACCAGTCTAACACTTATTGGTAAACTGTTACATTGATCCATTGGTATATTGATTTATTTTGTTCTGTTTTCTTCGATAAATTTCGCCATGGTATCGATGGAGGAGAAAATTTCCTTTCCTTTTTTAGGATCGGATAATTTGATACCGTATTCTTTATCCAAAAGAACAATCAGCTCAAGGGCGTCGATAGAATCCAATCCAAGACCTCCCCCGAACAACGGATCCGTATCTTTGATTTCTTCTACTGCAACGTCTTCTAAATTAAGAACTTCGATAATTTTGTGTTTTAATTCTTCTCTTAAGTTTTCCATATTTTTTAAAATTTACGAATGTATCAATCTGCCAGTTTACCAATGGGTTACTACTGAATATGATTATTACATTCTTATACTGTTATATTGTTAAATTACGCAGTCAGCAAATATACAAAAGCTTTATAACTTTCCTGATATAGTTCTACCCAGCCGCACAATACTTTATCGGCTTTTCCCGACTGCAATATCTGTTGGGCGTAGCTGTTCAGGAATTCTTCGTCGAATTCATCCAGTACAAAAAAAGCATTCTCGGTCTGCATTTTGTGCCGGATGCTGATCTCACCTACACAGATATTGGGCAGCGTATATACAAAAACCGCCGGGCTCGGAAAGTAACTGTCCTGGGAATTGATGCTTTCCTGATATTTGAAATCGGTGTCTAAACTCGATGACCTGTTGGAAAATACCAAAGCGGTACGGCTGTGATCTTCATTTTTTAAGATTATTTCAGAGGCCAGGAAAGCCAGCTTGCTCAGGCTATCCATTTTATGAAATTTAGGATAGTTCAGTTCCAGGCTTTTATAGGCTTCTTTCGCAAAATCTGAAAAGTTTTCAGCAGGCGATTCAAAAATGATTTTATTATTGAGAACAATTGTTGAATTTTCTATAGTGCAGGTATCTGTTTTCTTCATGAATAAAGTTAAAAAGGATTAAGGCTTTCGTTCCGGGTTTTGATGGGTGTTGAAAACAGAGAAAACTACAATATCATTATCTATAACTTCATAAATAATGACGTAAGGGAATTGTTGGATATAAACTTCACGAAAATTATTGCTTTTTACAGAATAGTGCAACGGATTTTTAGTAATTCTATCAAAAAACTTTTGAACACATTTCAGAAATTTATTACCTAAACCTTTTCTTTTACTTTGATAATATTCAATTGCTTCAGCTAAATCGATATGAGCTCTTGACTTTAAAATTAATTTATAAGTCATAATCCCTCATCAACCTTTGCTTCACTTCTTCCCAAGTATATGAGGGAGTTTCACCTTTTATGTGCTTCTCTCTTTCAAGTTCAAGCTTTTCGTAGTACCAATCGGGAACAGCAGAATAATTGTCTTCTTCTTTTTCAGTATCATCAATGATTCTTTTGAAAATACGCAAAATTCTTTCATCAGCGGTATCGATGAATTCGTGAATTCTTTTTCTTATATCTACACTGGATTCCATTTTTCTCAAACTTATGTCTATCAAAAATACAAAATTATTTTTTACATTTTCTCCAAAACAAGAGCTGAATTACAGCCTCCAAATCCGGAAGCGGTTTTTAAAATATACTGGATGTCCGCAGACTGGTTTTCTCTGATGATATTCAGTGGTTGAGAAGTTCCCGGCTCTTCAAAGTTTTTGGAGGGAATCAGCGTATTATTCAAGGCACTTTCCATAGAGATAATACTCTCCAGTAATCCGGATGCTCCCAGGCAATGGCCGTAGTATGCTTTCAAACTGTTTAAGGGAACCTGCTCCAATTCCATCCTATTGAAAGCGATGGCTTCCATTTCATCATTGTAAAGGGTAGCGGTTCCGTGGGCGGAAATAAAATCGATCTGTGAAGTGGAAATTTGAGCTTCTGCCATTGCATTTTTGATGCTGGCAAATAAACCGTCACCTGTTCTCGATGGTCCGGAAATATGGTTCGCGTCATTCACTGCCGAGTCTCCTGAGATTTTAAAACAAAAGGTTTCGTTATTCTTTGGTTCAGAAGTTATATAAACCGCTGCGGCAGCTTCACCGATGTTGATGCCATCCCGGCTTTTATCGTAAGGTTTGCAGATCTCCGTACCGATGGCCTGAAAAGAATTAAAACCTGAAATCACAAACTCTGAAATTTCATCTCCGGCAATGACGAAGGCATTCTTATATTTTCCTGTCCGGATCATGCTCTTCGCAACAGCGATTGCCATAACCCCTGAAACACAGGCATTCGAAACAATGATCGGTTTCGATTTAAATCCGAAAAAATCAGCAATTTTCCGGGCTAAATTTGGGAGAAATACACCTTCCGGCAAAGCGGACTCATTTTTTAATAAGCTGATATTTCCTTTGGTTGTTGATAAGATAAAAGCCGTATGTTCTGAAACCGGATGTCTTTCCACCAAAGGTTTTAAGCTTAGCATAAGCATCTTTTCCAGTTTCGTAAAACTTTGATTGTCTAGCTGATCTCTGTTAAAATTCTCATTGAATTCTTTATTCACTTTTTCAGCATCGATCATGGAAGCATAGAAATGGGGCTGGTTTTGTATGATCTGATGTAAACCCACACCGGATTTCCCTTCCAGAAGGGCTGTCCAGTTGGATGAAACATCAAAGCCTAAAGGAGTGACGCAGTTATAATCCGTGATATATACTTCCTGATTCATCATAATCCCACTTTGTCTTTCCAGGCCTGAAAAAATTCCGGATTGTACAGGCATAAATTGTTATCGGAATCTAAAAAAACCTGGATGGTTTCTCCGGAACACACCAGCTTGCCTTCCTGGTTAAAAAGTTCGTACCGGTAAATTAACTTGGCAGAAACCGAATTCACGAATGTCGTAACAATCCTGAATGTTTCCCCGTATTTCAAAGGAAGAAAATGTTCGCAGGTACTTTTAACGATCGGGGTTACAAAACCTGCTTTTTGAATATCAAGGTACGTTAAGCCGTGCTGTCTTCCGAAGGCTTCTCTTCCGTCTTCGAAATAGACAATGTAATGGCCGTGCCAGACAATTCCCAACGGATCGGTTTCATTAAATCTTACCCGTACCTCTTCGGTACACGTCAATATATTTTCTTTAGACTGCATTTTGTTTTCTTTCGTAAAATAATGAAATACCCACCATGGCGATATAGAATAAAAATAAAAACGTAATTTCTTTGGCAATGCCTCCGATTCCGCTGTTTCTCAGGATGATATCGTAATAAGCATTCAGCCCCCAGTTCATCGGAGAGAATTTGGCGATGGTCTGCATAAATTCAGGCATTAAAAATACCGGAACCCAGATCCCGCCGATTGCTGCCAGAACCACTACGGAAGTGGCACCAAAAGGAGCAGACTGTTCCTGCGTATCCGCAACAGTTCCCAGCAAGACGCCAAACCCGATGGCTGCAAGACCTGCAAAGATCGTTACAATGATCATGGGAAGCATTTTTCCGGTAACATCAAACTGCGGCAAATCCATGTACGGGAATAGGTAGATCCCAACAGCAACCATCAGTAGAAACTGGATCACACAGATGATAAGGTAAGTAAATGTTTTTCCTAAGATATGTACAAAGTAGGGGGTTGGGCTTATTCGTGCCCTTACACTGGTCCCCTGACTTTTTTCTTTAACTAAATTAATCGATAACGGTACAACAATGAAGAAGATGGCAAACAGGGCCCATGCCGGAACATTATGCTGAACGGAGTTCGGCAGAGCTTCCATTTCTCCTCTTTTAGGCGTAATTTCTTTAAAGCCGATCAGGCTTTTGTTTTTTGAAAGGTCTTCCGTTGTCCCCAGCTGATCCTGGAAAGCTTTGTAAATCTTTTTATTTTCGATCTCGAAAACCATTTTATTAATGGCGTTCATCACGCTGTTTTTAAATCCGATATTCGTCGCCGGATCAAAATAAAGGTGAATGTCTTTTGCTTTCAAAGCCGTTTTTTTCACGGCTGACGAATCCGTTTCCAGCCCAAATGAGCTTACAATCGCCTGGACTTTAGAATCGATATTGGAATTGATGTCTTTCGTTAAATGCTCAGGAATGACGATGGCCATCTGGTAATCACCGGAGAATACGGCATTCTGCGCGGATTTTTCAGTAAAATCGGTCATCAGCTCAAAACTTTTGCTGCGTTCCAGTTCCTGTTTTATATTTTTTGAGACTTCAGATTGATCGTTATCTACAAAAATAACCGGGATTTTCGAGCCCTCCAGGTTTTTAAAGGTAGAATCCTGGATCAGGGTTATGGTAATGATCAGCAGCAGCGGCATCACGAAAATAATGACGATTCCCCCAATGTCTCTTTTCAGCAGAAGGATTTCCTTTAAAAAGCTTCTCCACAGTTTATACAACAACATCGCGTAATTCTTTTCCGGTTAATGAAATGAAAACATCCTCTAAATTTTCCGCATGGGAAACTTTACCGATTAATTCCTCAGGGGTTCCTACAGCGTGGATCTTTCCGTGATCGATAATTGCGATTTTGGTACAGAATTCTTCAGCTTCGGAAAGGTGATGGGAAGTGTAGATGATACAGGTCCCTTTTTTATTTAAATCCAGCAGGTAATCGATGATCGCTTTTTTGGACTGAACATCAACACCCACGGTCGGTTCATCAAGAAAGAGAACTTTTGGGTTGTGAAGCGTACCGGCAATCAGGTTGCATCTCCGCTTCATTCCTCCGGAGAACTGCTCTACTTTTTTATCGGCAAATTTAGAAAGGCCCATGATTTCCAGAGATTCTTCAATGGCAGCCTTTAATTTTTTATGGCTTAAACCGTACAGGCTCCCGAAGAACATCAGATTTTCCCTTGCCGTTAAAGTAGGGTATAAAGCATATTCCTGCGGAACGATTCCCATGATCTGTCTCAATTTGAAACCATTCTTCTGATGAGAAAGTCCGTCGATTGTAAACTGCCCCGAAGTGGGTTTGATCAATCCCGAAAGCATGGAAATCAATGTCGTTTTCCCGGCTCCGTTGGGTCCCAGGATTCCGTAGATTTCGTTCTTATCGATCACCAGAGAAATATCGTTTACAGAAAAGTCTTCTGCATTCTTGTATTTCTTGTACAGGTTTTTTATGGCTATGAAATGCTCCACCTTATATTGCTTTTTTCAGTTTTTTGTAAAAAGCTTCTTCCAGGTCGGCAATATGAAGCATCGTTTTTGAAAGTTGGTTGTAGATATCGCTTTTGGAATTCCTGTTTTTGTACACTCTTGCAATATCTACGGCAAAATCTCTCCAAAGGTCACCAATTGTAGTAATTTCTTTGGATAATTCGTTTAATTTTTCATTTTTGAGGATGACGGCTGCTTCCTGCAGGAATGCCCCGTAAATAAAACGGAATCCGCCGCCGCCGGTACCGATTTCTTCCTGCATCCGGATCAATTGCCCCAAGTAATGATTGGTGGTTTTCGTTCCTTTTTTTGCCGCCCATTTCGGGATGTTTTTAGCAACCCATCTCATGGCTTTTACTCCGATGATCGGAACAGGAGCCAGCATATTTTTGCAGGTATCGTTAATGCCTTTCTTAATAGCTTCTTCCAGGTTGACGTGTTCAGGAATATAAGTAGGGTAGTACATATGGCCTTTCGGAGGAAGTGCGCCTTTGGCATATCTTACTTTCTCCAGCTCGGCTTCGGTGAGGGTTGTTGTATAATCCATTACCGGATCGCTGATCAGGAATTTCCCATCCTCTTTACCGTATACTACCAGGTTGTGGGCATTGAAATGGAATTTATATTCTTCAGGAAAATACGTCAGGTTGAAAACACCTACCTGAAGTCCTGTCGGGATATTGTTTTCCAGATTTTTTTCCAGAGCTTTTTGGGCTTCCTCCGGATTGGAAAATTTCAGCCTTTTAATTTTAATTCCCAGTCTTTTTGCGGCTTTGCTGAAAATAGCGCCGGGCATTGGGCGATAGCTGAACCCGGGTGCAAAATTTACTTTTAAAAAAGGGAGGTATACAAAGAATAATCCGGATCCGATTCCGAAGATCATCGGTTCGCTGAGTTTCAACCCTTTGTTTAATAATAAATTGGAGGCAACACCGTTCTCGCAATGCGCAGTCTGATGGTGTTCAAAATTAAGTTTCATTCTTAGCTTGGTTTTACAGAACCTGCAAGGTTCTTTTTATTTTCCGTTGAAATTTTTCAGTTCATCCACTGAGATCCCGAAAGCATCGGCATATTTTTTCAGTACGGAATGATTTAGTGTTTTAAATATTTTGGGTTTGCCATGTCTCTTCACACGCCACTGCCACATACCGACATAGGCTGCCAGTACCTGCAGATCCATTTTATTCAGTTCCATGAAATAGACGATTGGGCTTACCGTATTATTTGCTACATTCTGCCTGGCTTCTTCTATTCTCTCATTAATTAAAGCTAACGATTCATCCAGAGCGGCTTTTTTGGCATCCCAGCCGATGCTGTTCGCCGTTGTATAATTGTTGTTCTCATCAGTCACATACAAAACTTCCGTCATGTTTGCTGATTGTAAGTTGCTTTCGTCCTGTGGAAGATCCTGCTTTTTCACTTAAAAAATTGTGTTAGATTATGGTTTAAATGAGTTCGCTAAGATAATAAAAATGCAGAACATAGTACGACCATGATTTGATGATGTACGGATGAAGATGCATAAAAAAAGTGAGACCTAAAAGCCTCACTTGTAATTTATCGCTGTACGGTCTTTACAGGCCTGCCGGTGCAGGCACAATATGCGGAATACATAACGACTGCAAAAAACGGTGCCGTTGCAACAATTCCGATTCCGCAGAGGATGATTCCGATCCACGAAAGGAGCATTCCTACAAATCCTGTGGCCAGCAATGTTCCGTAATTTTCCTTTGCCAGGTTTACGGATTTTTGAAGGGCTTCTCCGGCCGATGCATTTTCGAAAAGGAGCACCGGATAACCGAGCATCAGAAAAGGATAGACAAAGAAGAACGGGACAATGCAGAAAAACATAGCCAGCCCGGAGATGATCCCGGAAATCAGGGTGAAGATCACAATATTGATGAAATTTTGCCGGTACCCGATAAAGAGATCGGAAAACTGAGCCTGCTCTCTTCTCCGGTATTTGTCAACGATATAAAGTAGGCCTACGTATAAAGGAGAGGCCAGCAATCCAAACAGTCCGGATAAAGACAGATACAGGGAAAAACCCGGAATTGCAAAATAATTGAAGCTGTAATAATCAGTACCGTTATTTTTCATTTCGTCCACCATCTCTACGGAATCAAAACCGATCAGTCGCTGAATGATGTAGGAGCCTGTAATATAAATTAGCATGGCAATAATGCCGTATAAAGCAACTCCCTTATACATCGCAAGAGAATGATTGATAATAGAAGAGGTTTTCTTTTCGGGAACAAAGTCCGGTTTGTCGAAATCTGTAATCTGAGCCATATATTTTATTTTTGTGGTTGTGTTCCCATGATACATCAAATAAGGTGCTGATCTTATGCAGTGTGGTACGTGTAAGGTAACAAAAGCGCATGAAAAAAGCCGCTTCGTGAAAAGCGGCTTTCTGTATTTACTTATCTTATGGTTTTACTTCCTGAATAAAGAGGTTGATTTCCGAACGGATCAGCAGTTCATCCTCCAGAAAGGTTTCGCAGAAAATATGGCAGATGTTCTCAAACTGCGAAATCAGCGAAGCCTTGGAAATAATGGTATTTCCCACTTTCGGCAGGGAAAAGATTTCTATCTTTTTGATGTTGGTGATAAAGCCAATTACGTTGGTATCGGTTTCAGGATTCTCGAAGAAGCTTTGCCCTAAAATAGAGGAGCAGGTCTGCGCTGAGTTTTCAATCAGTCCGGCTTCTACAAACACCCCTTTATCGACAAAGATGTTGCCTTCTTTTATTTCAAAGGAAGTGATCACTTTTTCTTTGGTAAGTTCCAGGATATAATCCGTCATCAGCATAGGTTCGCGATGAGGCAGAAAATTGTGGATGTTGATGATGTTTTCTTCCTTGATTTCCATGTTGTTACATTATGACGGTTTTCATTTGGGACCTGGCAATTACCTCGTCGTTCAGCATTGTTACCACATCTACCAGTGTAACACCCATCATTTCGTTGATGATGGAAATTTCCGATTTCAGTTGGTCGCCTGCTTTTGGCAATGCCATGGCTTCAAATGTTTTGATAGCCCCGATATATCCTGTAGGTGCTTCTTTTCCCAGCAGGTAAAATTTATATCCCGTATGCAGGGCAACGCTTTGTGCCTGATGTTCTACCAATCCCGAAGCCTGAAAGATCCCGTTCTGGACGAACATATTTTCTTCTTTAATTTCAAAGCCTGAAACCAGATGGGAATCGGAATATTCTGCGATGCTGCTTACCATGACGAAAGGAAACCTTTGCGGGATCAGGCTTTCGACAAATTGCGGATCGGAGGTGGGCAGTCTGTTTTCCATTAGCAAACCGTTAATAAAGCACAAGAATAAGAGAACCTTCCGCTTTCAGGTACACAAAGCAATACTTTTTCGCCTTTTTTCAGTCTTCCGGAGTTCATGAGCTGTTCCAGAGCGATGAAGATCGATCCGGCGCCAATGTTACCGACTTCGGAAAGATTGTAAAACCATTTTTCCCAAGGGAAATCCAATCCTACTTTCGCAAATTCTTCTTTTAAGCCTTCTTTGAAGTAGCCTGAAGATACGTGGGCCAATACGTGGTCAACAGTATCCGGGTCCAAGTTGTGCTTATCGAAAGAAGTTCTTAAACTTTCCGCTCCTTTTACCAGAATATATTTATCTAAAATTTTGGTATCCTGCTTTAATGCGAATATAGACTGCTTCAGCCATTCATCAGACGGATAATCGGCCCATGATTTCAGGCTTCCGTCTTCCTGCTTTTCGGTCCCGGCATACATACAGGCTTCAATTTGGTGGGCATACGAATAGAAATCAATAAATTCTATTTTCAACGAAACCTCATCCTCTCTCGGTTGTCCTTCCAGAAGGAAAGCTCCGGCACCGTCGGAAAGCATCCATCTCAAAAATTCTCTTTTGAAGGCGATGATCGGCCTTTCTTCCAACAAGATCAGATTTTCCGCTTCGTGATTGAATTTATCCGCAGTCATCCATGCAGACATTCTCTCAGAACCTACACATACCGCATTTTTATGAACACCTGCTTTTACGGAAAGAAAACCGTAATTCAGGGCATTCATCCCGGAGTTGCAAAGTCCTGAAGCCGTGTTGATGGCTAAAGATTTATTAACGTCAAGCTCCCCGTGAACCATAGAGGCGTGGGAAGGCTGGATCTGGTCCGGAGAAGAAGTTCCTGCAGAAAGAAGCTCAATGTCATCCTTCGTGAATTTGTCATCAAAAAGACCTTTTACCGCATTCGCAGCAATCTGGGCATTGGTGTGGGTAGGATTTCCTTCTTTGTCCAGTGCGTAATATCTTGTCTTGATTTTGTTATTTCTCAGAATAAGAGATTTGGCTTTGGACGGAGCGTCGTTTATATAACCGAGATACGTTTCCATTTCATCATTAGAAACCGGTTCATTGGGTAGGTATGTAAATGCTTTTGTTATAAATACGTCGTTCATTCTATTTTATATTAATTCCTTGTAAATATTCTCTTTGTTTTTTTCTTTTAAACCAGAAGATTGGTGTAGTCAGTAAGTGTAAAACCAATACGATAGGCGAAATAATCCATATGGCGGCCATCAAATATACCTTAAAGAATTTAATGAGCAATGGTCGTTTCTCTTTTTTCTTTATGATAAGGTTCGACCATACGGTGAAAATTTTGTTTCCTACTTTTTCCACCCTCACCAGAAATGCACGGATTTCTACAGCGCCGTTTTTTACCAGATCGGGCTGTAAAGTATCAATGGTATTTTCAGAAAAATGCTTTTCGATGATTTTCCCGTATTTCCCCGCACCGGCGATTTCCTGGTCTGAAACTCCAGCTGCGGGCAGCATGCCAGATTTTTCTTTTTTCCCGGTGGTCATCCATCGGAGAATAGTGAGCACACTGGTGTAATTGTCGTGACGGTCTACCAGTGCGATGTTTCCTACCAGTTTTGCATTCAGATTCTTTAAATAAACTTTCAGTTTTTCCTGGGAGTACATCCACATATTTCTTGTTCCTGAAATTGTAACGACAGGCGTATCTTTCAGAATATTCTCTGCGTAACCGCTTTTCAGAAAAGAAATAATCGGAATGGAAGGGGTAAGGTACCATACCTGATAGCCGAAAAGAACCAGATCGAATTTCTTGGTCAGTACTTCTTCCGGCGGTGGAAGGATTTCACTCGGGATCTGAAGATAAGATTCCGGAAACGTGTTGAAAAATACGTCTCCACTCCACGGGAACGGGAAATCCTTTTTCAGTTGTATATTATAATACGTTACTTCATATTCTTCGCCTTTATCCTCAAACGGGCGGGCGATGTTCTTTACGATATCTTCCAGCTGTCCCGACTGAGTATAATAAATAACGAGTATATTTTTCTTCATAGTTCCTATTTATCAGGTTACAAAAATATGATTTTCATATGTATTATTTATGACTAAATACCTTTAATGTCTCAGAACCGAACTTTACGGTGTAATCTGAATTGCTGAAGTCATTATTTTGTACATTAAGAAAAATGATTTTTTCAGGAAGCTCCGGCAGCCTGTGGATGTCGAAACTTTCATCGGAAATCAGAAGAACGTCAATTTTTTTATTGATTTCTTCCAGGTCTTTTATGTAACTTATTTTTCTTCTTTTTACCAGATAGGTCTGCTCTGCTACCCTTCTTTTTTCTTCATCTTTAATCAGACTGAAAATTCTCCGGCCTGCCTGCTGAAGCGTCAGCAATATATCTTTCTGCCCGAAATCATCTGCCACATGTAAAACGTTGGCATCCTTCGGGATGTGTTTATTCAGCTCAAAATAAACGGATTTATTCCGGTTAAAATCTTCTTTTACGGACTGCGTAACTTCATTGTCTTTGTACAGATAGCTTAAGAATAATTTTTTCTTAAAATAATCTTCATCCTCCAGTTCGTTTCTGAATGCAGCAAACTGTTCCCTGAAAAATGCATTGATCTTCTTCGTCCTTTCGGAATAATTTTTTCCGAAACTTTCATCTTCTTTGTGGATCCGGTCCCCCACTTTTACGGTAATGGCTCCGTCGTAAATAATGAAATCCCCTTTCGGCTGCACTTCGGAATTTCCGTGAATATAGACCGGAACGATATCCAGCCCAAATTCTTCCGCAATATAGAAAGCTCCTTTGTGAAATCTTTTGATATCATTGGTATACGAACGTTCCGCTTCGGGAAATACGATCAGTGAATAGCCCTGATCCACTTTTTCTTTCAGCTGCTTCATTCCGTTTTCGATACCCTGGGAAACCGGATAGAAACCCAGTGCCCGCACGATTTTTCCGAAAACCGGCGAATTGTAGACCCAGTCGTTTACCAGAAAAATAATTTTATGGGTAGTCATCGCCATCGTCAGGGTATCCAGGAATGAAGTATGGTTTGCAATGATAACAGCTGGTCTGCTGAAATCCTCATTCGGGTTTTTAATGAACTTCTTCTTTACAAATGGATTCGTATAAAGGACAGAAGTTAAAAACCGGGCGATAATTAATTTAATAAAGTTTAAAGTTCTGCCTTTCGATCTTCTTACAAAAATACTTCCGATCACCGAAAAAAACAGTCCACCTAACCCATAATAAATAAATGACAATACGGAATTCAGGAACAATCTGAAGGTAATCGGCGAAAGTCCTTTTTTAGCCCGGTTTGTAATAAGCAACCGAAACCAGAACGGGTATAATGTTGAGGTAATGATGATCACGGAAAACATCCCGATCAATGCCACTAGTGCCAGCGAATGAAGGGCAGGGTGTTTTGCGAAAATCAGCGAGCCGATGGAAAGAATGGTGGTAAATACGGCCAGGATAATGGAAGTCCGGTACGTGGGAAGCTCATTTTTTCCTGTTGTATGTTCTTTCTGCATCGCCTGGGTAAGAAAAATACTGAAATCATCTCCCACTCCGAAAACGAGTGTGCAGACAACGGTGCTGAAAATATTAAGTTCCAGTCCCAGGAAATAGAGGATGCCGGCAGTAACCACTCCCGTTAAAACAATCGGGAACATGGTAAGAACAGTCAGCTCAAAATTCCTGAAGAACACGATGATGGTTAAAATAATCGCTAAAAGGGAATAGTTGATTAATGTATTGAAGTCTCTTTTCAGCAGGCCCAGGAAATTTTCATTCATCTGCTGCCGGTCGATGGCCAGCGCATCATGATTTTTTTCAACATCTTTAATAAAAGCATCTCTTTTTTTTTCGTCCACTTTTACCACATTTGAAACCGTATAAAAGCCGTTTTCCTGGCTGAGGAATTCTGAAATCTGTAAGGCCTTTATCTTTTCGTAATCTTTTAAAGTGAGGGTGGAATAATCCTTATTTAAATTTTCGGTAAACTGATCAAAGGCTGAGCTGTTGAAACCGAACTGGTTTCCGTTCTTAACCAATTCGGAAACCGTCTGGCTTTTCTTATCCGGAGTCCAGAACTTTTTCCAGGCTTCGATTTTCTTCTGCTGGTCTTTTTCAGACAGGACTACGTTTCCGATGGAGTTGTAGCTTAAAATTTTTCTTTCCTTTTTCTCTTTTTCCAAAAAACGGCTTAGCTCGGAGTTCCTGGTCAGGGCTTCGTTTTCAGAATCTCCGTAGGAAATCGTGTAGATGGATTTTGAAGTGATGTCCGACAGCTTCTGAAGTTTGGCTTCGGTGATCTTTAAGTCTTTCGGAATATAATTTAAGTCGCCGATGTCTTCATTAAAGCCCACTTTCCTGAAACCGAAAAGGCAGGCAATAATAATTACGGAACAGATGATGATTAAAGGTTTGTTTTTCTCATACGGATAAGAACCTATTTTGTCGATAAAATTGGTGTTGAGATGCTCTCCCTTTTCTTTGGGCTTATAAAGCTGGGGAACAATAATCAAAGCCGTAACCGAGGATAAAATTACGGTAATCGCTGCAAAAAGGCCGAGGTCCTTCAGGGCTTCGGAACGTACAAAAACAAGGCAGAGGAATGAAACGGCTGTGGTGGCGCTGCTCAAAATAATAGGCTGTGTGATTTCCTTGTAAAGCTCCTCGATATTGTTGTTGTGTTTGTAATGCGTGAGAATGTGCAGTGCGTAATCAATAGTGATCCCAATCAGTATGGCGCCGACACTTAACGAAATCGCGGAAATTTTATCTTTGATGAAATATAAGATCAATAATGCCAGTAACACCGAAAAAACCGTGGGAAGAAATACGATAATCGGCGTAAAGAAATTCCTGAAATAATAAATGAGAAGGATCAGAAGCACTGTCATGGAAATCATCACCGTGTTCTGGATATCTTTTTTGATCTGCTGTGCGTTGGCCACTGCAATGACGGGCGAGCCGAAATAGCTGATCTCCGTTTTTCCTTTAAACTCCTTATTCAGTCCGTCTTTTATTTCATTAAGCTGGTTGATAAAGGTTTCGTTGTTTTTGGTGTCGTTGCTTTTGTTTCTGGGATCGATAAACAGCAGCAGATTCTTTCCGTCTTTGGTAACGATATAGCTGTCTTCCAGTTTGAAGTCTTTACTAATGTTCAGCGCGTTCAGCTTTTTAATGCCTAAAAAAGTAATCCCGAGCGGATCTTTTTTAATGAATTCCTTCGTTACAAGGCTGGTAGGTGAGACTAAAGAAACGTAATTGCTTTCCACCTGTTTCGCAATGCTGTCTTTCTGGAGCTTCCTTTCAATTTCACGATAATCGTTTTCATTTAAAAACAAAGGTAAATTCCGGTTAACAAAATCAAAGGTTTCCGAAATTTCACTTTCATTGACCTTCCCCTGGACGGAACCGATGTATTTCTGAAGAGGGCCGATCTTTTTCAGAAAAGAATCCGCCGTTTCGGAAAGCTGGAAATTTTCTTCTTTCGATTTGTTTTCGATGATGACGATGATCTTGTCTGAAAAATTAAGTTGTTTAAGCACTTTGGCGGTAAGATCCGACTTTTCACTTTTTGGAATAATCTGGTTGATGTCTTCTTCAAAATTAATTTTTGAAGCGAAAAATCCGCATACAGCGGCAAGTCCTACAGCAAAAAGTATGGACAAAAGCCTGTTTTTGGAGATCAGATGATATAAAAAGATAAAAAACCGGTGCATGGGAGTGTAAAATCAAGTTTGCAAATTTAAATTTTTCGTGATTAGATCAAAGTGTTTTAGCAATAAGTTTTATTTGAAAATCAATAAAATATTTAGGCGAAATGAAAAAAAAATCTACTTTTGCAAAAGTTCCCGACTGATAAATACATTTTAAGACAAAATAGCTAAGTCATAAAACTTAGATTTGATATGTTTAAAATATTTGATGAAAAAATAAACGGGTTTTTATTTACCATCGTTTTTCCTTTCCTGTTGTTCTTCATATCCTACTACGGATTTGAGACTTCTTATGTGGTGGGCATCAAATCATGGGAAAAAGTACCGGCTTTTATGTTTTCGTCAGTTTATGCTTACCGTGTTATCCCGAATTACCTGAGTGTACATGTGACGGATGCCGTAACGTATATCGTCAATCATCATCTTTATTTTGCGAAAAATTTTATTCTTAAACAGGGATCGTTTTTCTATCATAGCACTTTTCTGATCAATGTTTTCTTTTTTCTGCTGACGTCTATTGTAATGTACAAAATTTTACAGCTAAAACCTGTAGAACTTCTTGTGAATGAAAAGATCAGGAGGATGATGCATCTTATCGCGGTATTTTTTATTGTGATCATGCAGTATGTACCGACCAACTGCGACTGTATAGCACTGTTTTTTTATATCTTGGGAATTTTTTTTACGCTGAAGTATCTGGAAAACAGGAAATATAAAGACCTTGTGGCTTTAGGGGCCTTTATTTTTATTTCTACGTTTATCAGAGAAACCGCCTGTCTTAATATTGCATTTTTTGCAGCTGTCTTTATCAATCCGGAAAATTTGAAGAATGGGAATTTTGCTTTTGTTAAAGAATGCCTGTTTCTGGCAGCGGCCTTTGTCCTGCCTTACATCGGGTTGAGGCTGCTTGTCCCGCAGCAGGCTTCATTCGTGGAAGGGGTGTACCTAGCCAAAAATTTTACAAGCCCTTACAATATGATGGGTCTTCTGTTCGGAATTTTAAGCATCTTTTTCGCTTACGGGTTCGCTGAAGATTCGGGAAAGAAAATGATCAGGAAGTATCTTTTCTTTTCTTCGCCTTATCTTATTATGATTACTTTAGTAGGGCTGTTCTGGGAAACCAGGTTATTCATGCCGCTGATTCTTACGGGATTTGTATTGGCATCTTACCAGTTTTAAAAAACTTTATATCTAAGGAATGCATTTACTACATCCATATTACATTATTGCCCTTATCATTATGCTGATCTTCAGTTATCAGGAAGTTTTCCATGGTAAGGTCGATAAAAAAATGCTTTGGTTTCTGGGGGTATATCTGATTATCATTGCCGGGCTGCGTGATAGTGTAGGACCGGATTACGGAAGTTACCGCGGGATATACATTTACTCAGATACAAAAGAATATATCACTTTTATTTTTACGGCACTTCATCTGGAACCCCCGCAGCCCATGGAGGTCGAATGGCTGTTTGTCCTCATCAATAAGATTCTGCTTAACGTATTCGATGCGCCATTTTATATGCTCACGCTCGTGGTGGCGGCCATTGCCATTTTCTTCAAAATAAGATACATAGAGGATAATTCGTTTTATCCTTTTACCGTAATGGCAATGCTTTTCATTCCGGGGTTCTTTATCGGGGAAAGCGGGCAGATCAGGCAGAATTTAGGCTCTTTTATTGTCTATTTTGCGATACGGTATATTAAAGAAAGGAAATTATGGGCTTATCTGCTGTGCATCTATCTGGCCGGAGGTATCCATACGGTATGCTATCTTTTTTTACCCATGTACTGGCTGGTGCGTTTCCCGATGAATAAAACACTTATGCTAATTCTGATTATCACCTCAATATTTTTATCACCTTTTGAAGTCTACCGTGCATTCGGAGGTTTCCTAAATAATATATCGGCTGATAATGCGATATCCATAGGCTTTAACGGATATGTGGATGAAAGTGCAGAAAGACTTAACGGAGGGTTTGGGATCCCGGAAGCGCTAATGGCGATTCTTACCTTCTTCCTGTTTGCCTTTGATACGAAAATGGTTGAAAAATATCCCTACTACGAATATCACAGGATGTATGCTGTTATCGGAATATGCTTTTTCTTTATTTTCAGGAATAACCCTATTTTCGCTTCCAGGCTTGCCGGAACTTTTGTAGGGTTTGGTTATATCATTATACCGAATACCATGTATGTGGTCTCCAGTAATACAAGGAAGATGATCTATCTTTTCATCTTTTCTTTTGTAATATTCAATTTTGTTGTCTTTTCGAGCTTTAAGAATATTACGTCCGGAAGATTTACGGCTGAACAATATAAAAATCACCTTCTGCCATAACGCTTGAGAATATGAGTGTACCTAAGAAAGAAAGAATTTTAGTACTTGACGGTTTAAGAGGGCTGGCAATTCTACTGGTGCTTCTTTTTCATGGGTATTATATCTGGTTCGATTATTATCCTTATAAAAAGCTTTATGGTGAAAATATCCTGTTTAAATATGGCAGTCTTGGTGTCCAGCTGTTTTTTCTGATTTCGGGTTTTGTCATCCTGATGTCGGTGGAACGAACAGACCGGTTCTGGAAATTTCTTAAAAACAGATGGATCAGGCTTTTTCCAAGTATGTTGATCTGTAGCCTGATTATCTATGCTACCGCTCATTTCTTTCATGAAAGGCCATTTGGAATTCCTCCGCTGAAATCTATTCTGCCGGGCATTACCTTTATCAACAACAGCATCCTGGAAAAGGTTTTCCAAACTGATTTTCCGGTGCTGGAACTGTCTTTCTGGTCCCTGTTTGTGGAGGTGAAATTTTATATTATTTTCGGTGCACTTTACTTTTCATTCAATAGAAATGTGGCTTTGGGAGGGATTTTTTTAATCTATCTTTCGGCGCTTGGCTTACAGCTTTTGTGTTTAGGGAATGTTTTGCATGAAACATCCTGGATGAAAATCTACATCGGCTCCTTTATTCATTTCGGGTGGTTTGCTGCCGGTGCGCTTGCTTATATCTATTTTTACAACAGGGAAAAGAAATACCTATGGATGATTGTAGTTACAATGGCCTGTTCGCTTCTTTATGTTATTAAGTTCCAGGATCCGATCATGCTGGTGTATCTGGTCGTGCTTTCCCTTATCTTTTACTTTGCACTTTTCCATAAAAGCTTTGGGGCTATTTTCTCAACCCGGTTTTTTAAATTTGTCGGTTTTATAAGTTATCCATTGTATTTGCTTCATGAGAATATGCTGGTCGCACTGATTATCAAGTTGAACCATCACTTTTCCCAGATTCCTTATTTTTTGCTTCCTGTTATTTCGTGCATCTTCATTGGAGGTCTGGCCAGCATTGTGGCTTATATCCTGGAGCCGGCTTTTCAAAAAGGGTTAAAAAAAATCATATAACATCTTATCACCTACCTTTTAATCCTGACGGCTTTTGGTTGAGATATACCATACATAAACAAATTAAATTACAGAAATTCTCAAAACTTTATTCAACATCAAGTGATATCAGGCAGTAGTATTTAGCATTGCCTTCATAGTATTATTTATACTATCTATGAATTTTTACTATTAATATTTAGTAAAATCGTTTAAACACATGATCAATGTATTAAAAAATAATGTATTTTCGTATCGCTTTAGTTTAAAAAAATAATTTTTCATTGATAATTGAATACTTTTAATGCGCCTTACGTTCTAAATGCAATATGTATTAATTATTTATAAAATAAATTGATTTTTTTTGACAAGGGTTTAAATGTTGTATAAGTATACACAAAGTTTAAAGAAATGGAAAAGTCAATTAAAAATGTGGCGGCAATTTTATGCTGCCTGGTTACGCATGGTATCTACGCCAAGGAGAGCGTAGGAGAGAAGAAGTCCGGCTATTTTGAGATGTCACGGAGAATATATTTCAAAACATCGGATTCATTACTTAAACCTTTAATTACAGACAAAAAACAAATCAGTGTTGAAAAAAAATCTACTATTTCGAATGAAAATAACCTTATTAATTCAACCGGGAAGGCTGCAGTAGACTGGACCAAGGCACCGAACAGCTATATTTTTGTTCCTACGGAAGAAAACGACGGACTTTATATTCCGGTAAGAAAGGCATATGCGATGTGGGAACAGGACAAGTTGATGGGCGGATCAGCAATTCCAAGCGGAAAGATTACTGCTGATGTTTTATGGGAAGATGTTCATGGCTTAATAAAATCCGGATCCGGATACAATTTAGAAGTCGTAGATGCCGGGCAAAATGCTAAAATTAAAATTCCTATAAACAAAGCCAAAAAAGGAAATGCCGTGGTTGCTTTCCGGGTAAATGGCCAAATCTACTGGTCATGGCATATCTGGGTAACCGATGATCCTTCCAACGGATCTAAATATAAAAGCTATTCCGAGATAAAAAGACAAAGAGCTGATGGAGTTATTGAGGCGATTCCGGATTCCGACTGGGGCTGGATGGACCGTAACCTTGGTGCCGTAAGCGCTTCCATCACAGCAAACGACTGGAACAGGAACGGAGGACTGCTATACCAATGGGGAAGAAAAGATCCTCTGCCGCCGTTGGTATACCGTGGAAATGATTTCTATGAGGTTTCCGGAACGGCGGGAAGAGTAAGACACCGCGGTGCCAAAAATTTTACCGGTGCTACAAATTTTGATAATCTTAGAAAATTCGTGTTGCTTTCTAATGCAACGATTGCAAACAACCTTCAACTTGCCGTAAGAAATCCGCTAAGCCTCATCTATGTAAATAAAGATGATAATTCCGGACCTGCGTATTACAACAATAATACAAACCTTATGGTGAACTGGTTTGGGAGAATGCCGGGGCTTAACGATAGCAAATTACCTGAACTTAATTTATGGTCGGATAATGCACAGGGAAGGGTAAATACAAATTATAATGCTGACGATGCCGGTGCACCGTACAGAAATAAATCTTCTTACGATCCGTGTCCGAACGGATGGAGGGTTCCTTCCGTACTGGTGGCTAACCTGGCTTCCGGAAGTTATGTAGATGATATCCGGGTAGATTATTCGCCATTTGGAGTACGTACGAATACCCCTAAAAATGTTTTTGAATCCAATAATTATCATATTATAAAGCCTACGGATTCCGGTGTGCCGAGTTTCATGATGAATTTTAAACTGTACCCTAATTTTGGCTTTGACCTTTCCAATGCAGGAGGATTTAATATGGGAATATTCCCTGGAACAGGAGGAATCTCGATTCTGGCACATCAGGGGCAGTATACAGATCAGCACCAGGTGGCGTTATGGACTGCTACAATGCCCAAGTTCTTTGATACGACTCCGGCCGTAAGCGCAAGGGCTCTTTTCATGATTCCGGACAAGCAACAGACAGATGTGCCTGATCCGAACCAGCCGAATGTAAAAGGAAGATACTGGTACTTCCCGTTAGCTTCTGCCAATACATCGGATGCCAATGCCTGCCGTTGTATCAAAGATCCGCTTTATATTGTTAATGATTACGATTTCCCAACCGAATATATTGTTGCTGAAACCAATTATACGGAGGGTCTAAATAATCCAAATACGTATCAGGTAGTAAAAAACACCTCTGCTTTTACGGTTGAAATTCCGGTAAGCAAAGCGTTCTCCGTGCAAAGCGAGCTATTGAATAATAGAGATATCCTTAATGCGCCCAATTTTAACGATCTTAAAGCCAATGTGCTTTGGACAACCAATACAAGTTTGGTTAATACGGTAACAGTTGTAAATCCTTCCCCAGGATCATTGGATGCCATTTCGACATCAAAAATATCGGTTGCCATCAATCCGAATCAGAGTGGAAATGCAGTGGTAACCCTGCATAACGGAAGTATTTCAAATCCGGTATACTGGTCTTGGCATATCTGGGTAACGGATACGGCTGTCGGTTCTTATAATTATACTACCGAACTTCCGGTATCTTCCGTTACGAATTATGTAAATTACATTCCGAAAGGCGATAATATTTTTGAAACGGAATTTATGGACCGTAATTTAGGAGCGACCGATGCATTCCCTGTTGTTGCAAATCCATTGACGCCAACTACGGCAGAACTGGCGAAGATCAAGGCTTCTACAGGTCTTCATTACCAATGGGGAAGAAAAGATCCGCTTCCGGTATTCCAGTACGCGGATGACCGTGCCTCTTTTTCCGTGTTTTTAGGTGCAGCTACAGCAACCGGAACCTTAAATTATACGACGCTGACCAACGCAGCTTATAACAATATGTCTGGAAGTTATATCGTGCCTTACAACACCTACACAAATTCTGCAAACGCCAATGTATCATCAACGGATAAAGTTTCAGATAAGGTGGCGAAAGTATTATCATATTCTGTAAGAAATCCTTTAGTGTATATGATCCCGAGTACTTTTGCACCATATAACAGTACAACACCGGTATATACGAATGGAACCGACTGGTTGGCAAATGAGCCTAATCTGGCACCTGACCGTTGGGGAAGAGGCGGTAAAAAATCACCTTTTGATCCGTGTCCGGCGGGCTGGAGGATTCCTGACCTTACCGGAGTTGCACCGGGGGGACAGGATTTCGGATTTACCCCGTATTATAAAAAAGATAAGATCGTAACCACGGCCTACAGCGTGATCAACGATTATCTGGGCGTAAGGGTTAGAAGAAGTTCTTCTGCGAGTTATACAATCGGCTATACTTTCAATGATTCATCTTACAGAATAGGTAATTATCCGAATTCAGGATCGCGTGGCTCAAGAAGTGTAACAACCAATCAGTCTGCTTCGGGAACTTATAACTTTATCAATTATCAGTATCCGGGAATATGGACGGCTGCTCTTAATTCAAACTATATCGGAAGACCGATCAATGTTTTGTTTGACGCTGCTGCTTCAGCCAACCGTATGATTGCTTTCCACGATAACAATGATCCGTACTTCGGAATGAACTGCCGTTGCGTAAAGATTAAATACGATGTTAATGGAAATGAAGAAGGAGTAATTCCAAAACTTCAGATCACAGCTTTACCAGCTACGGCACCTGCTGCACGTTTAAGTTCGGATGAGGTTCAGGCGGTTAAGAAAGAGAAAGTGTCCTTTTTCCCAAATCCGGTGAAAAATGATTTGTATATTAAGACCAATGATAATAGAGAAGGATATTATTATCAGGTTTACAACATGTCCGGACAGCTTGTAAAATCAGGAAAGTTTGAAAACAATAAAACGGATCTTTCTACCCTAACTTCCGGTGCTTATCTTTTAAGAATTAATGATTCTAAAGAAATTGTAAAGATTATCAAGGAATAGAATAAGAATTAATAATTCTCTAAGGAGAAATAAAACAGCAATTAAGTTAAATTCATTATTTTTGAATATTAAAATGATGAAACAACCCAAAGCTGTTTTGTTTCTCTTTTTTTTGTTCCAATTTCAAAACACATTATGAGGCTAGACAAAGTCGTACCGTATTTTAACATTAAAATTTTTATTTACTTTTTAATTGCAGTAACGGCTGTCTACACACTTGCTTTTACCTATTATTACAATTTTAAAGATGACGGGTATATTCTTGCCGACTGGCTTATCAATTACCAGGATGGCGGATTCAAACGGAGAGGATTGTCCGGAAGCTTCTTTTTTTTACTACAGGATCTTACAGGCTTAAGTCTGAATTACCTGGTATATGCTGTCCAATTTCTTATTATTTCAGGGTTTTTCTGGCTGTATACAAAGCTGATCCGTTATAAGATAACCGATCTTCTATATCTGTCGCTTCTCTTATCGGCCCTTGGTTTTGTAGGATTACTCAATACTGTAACCTATGTGGGAAAAAAAGAATTTATCGTTTTCCTGCTTTTTACATGGTTTGTATATCTTCTGGATCGGAATAAGCTTACGAAAAATAGAGAATATGTTTTCTGCATAGCGCTTTTTATAACTACTTTTCTCCATGAAGTCGTTTTATTTTATGTGCCTTATTTTGCCATCGCATTATATCTGAAAACAGGAAGATTTAAATTTAAAAGATATATTAAATATTTTGTGGCGGTTGGTATTCCTACGGTGTTCATCCTGCTGCTTGGAAAAAATGTTAATGAAGGAATGTCGCTGCAGATTCTGGCAGAAAGAGGTGTGCATCCGACGTACGGAATTTTTTACTGGAATATTAACGAAAGAGAATATATAAGACAGCACAGCAGCGAATATGTTTTGTATCTGCTCAGTTTGGCAATTAGTATTTTTCATATTGGATATTATTTAAAATTTCTAAAAGACCGAAAGATTTTATCTATACTTCTGATTGGTACATTTTTATTTTCTCTTCCATTATTTTATTTAGCCATCGACTGGGGAAGATGGATGTATATCCACATGATGCTGATGATCATACTTTTTGCCCTGCTGCTAAGGAACGGACAGTCTGTATGCGCATTTGAAAAAATTAGAGTAAATACAAAATTCTACATTACACTGTTCATCATTATTTTCTCTTTGCTTTACAGGGTGGAGATGTCCGGAAAGGGCTTCACGTTCGAAGGGATTCTATACAGGATCTTCATTGCACCCGTAGAATTGCTAAATAAAATGTGATTCGAAAAAGCTATCTGATAAAAAAACTTTACTTTTGCAAAAATTTTTAGAATGTCGAAAAATTTAGTAATCGTCGAATCACCGGCAAAAGCAAAAACTATTCAGAAGTATTTAGGCAAGGATTTCGATGTGAAATCCAGCTTCGGTCATATCCGGGATCTGCCTAAAAAAGGAATGGGAATTGACCTGTCGACCTTTAATCCGGATTACGAAGTTTCTGCCGACAAAAAGAAATTGGTAACCGAGCTGAAGGCTGCTGTGAAGAAAGCCGACATGGTATGGCTGGCTTCCGATGAGGACCGCGAAGGAGAAGCGATTGCCTGGCACTTGGCAGAAGAATTGAAATTAAAGCCTGAAAACAGGAAAAGAATTGTTTTTCACGAAATTACAAAAAATGCCATTCTAAAATCAATTGAAAACCCGAGAGATATTGATCAGAACTTAGTGAATGCCCAACAGGCCAGAAGAGTACTGGACAGGATTGTAGGTTTTGAAATGTCTCCGGTTCTCTGGAAAAAAGTAAAGCCGGGATTATCTGCCGGTAGAGTACAGTCGGTAGCTGTACGGCTAATTGTGGAAAGAGAAAAGGAAATCCGCGAGTTTGTACCGAAAGCCAGTTTCAAACTGGATGGGATTTTCCTGAATAAGGCCGGACAGGAAATTTCAGCAAAACTTAAAAAAGATTTCGACAAGGAACAGGACGCTGAAAAATTTCTGGAACAGTCGAAAACTGCCGAATTCAAAGTTTTAAATGTTGAAACCAGGCCGGGAACCCGTTCTGCATCCGCTCCTTTTACCACTTCCACTTTACAGCAGGAAGCTTCTTCAAGATTAGGATATAACGTAACCAATACCATGCGTCTTGCTCAAAGGCTGTATGAAGAAGGGTATATTACGTATATGAGAACAGACTCGGTAAACCTTTCCCAGGAAGCTATTGAAGGAGCAAAAAAACAAATTGTCTCAGAATACGGTGCAGAATATTCCGCACCGAGAAACTATACCACCAAGTCCGCTTCTGCACAGGAAGCCCACGAAGCCATCCGTCCGACGGATTTTGCCGTAAAAAGTATTGGTGATGCTCAGCTTAACAGGCTGTATCAGTTAATTTACAGAAGAACACTGGCCTCCCAGATGGCCAATGCCAAAATTGAAAAAACCGTTATCGAAATCGGCAATGCAAAGCTTCCCCAGCATTTTGAAGCGCAGGGAGAGGTTATTATCTTCGACGGTTTCCTGAAAGCTTACGGGATTGTAAAAACTGAAGATGAAGATGAGGAAAACAATGAAAAATTACTTCCGAAAGTAAAAGTCGGAGAAATTTTAGAGTATAAAAAAATCACAGCAACTGAAAAATTCACAAGGCCAAGTGCAAGATATACGGAAGCCGGACTGGTAAAGAAGTTGGAAGAACTGGGAATCGGGCGTCCTTCAACATATGCACCGACCATCCAGACCATCCAGAACCGTGAGTACGTAGATAAAAGAGAAATTGAACCACAAACAAGAGAGGTGGTGAAAATTTCTCTGGCAAAAGACACCATTAAAAAAGAAGTCCTTGAAGAGAAATTTGGAGGGGATAAAAATAAATTCGTCCCTACGGATACCGGGGAAGTCGTGAGTGATTTCCTTACCGATAATTTCAAAGAAATCCTGGATTACGGTTTTACGGCAAGAGTAGAGGAAAGCTTCGACGAAATTGCAAACGGCGACCAGAAATGGAAGCAGATGATGACGGATTTCTACTCCAAATTCCACCCAAGAATTGAAGATGTGGAAGAAAATGCAGACCGTGCCACAGGAGACCGATTGTTAGGGGTTGATCCGAAAACCGGAAAAAACGTTCACGCCAGAATCGGAAGGTTCGGAGCTATGATCCAGATCGGAGAAACGGATGATGAAGAAAAGCCGATTTTTGCTTCTCTGATGACGGGACAGAATATTGCTACCATCACTTTTGAAGAAGCATTGGAGCTGTTTAGGCTTCCGTTTGACCTGAAAGAAGTAGACGGGCAACCTGTTTCTGTAGGTGTCGGAAGATTCGGGCCTTATGTGAAGTGGGGGGAAACTTTCATCAGTATTCCCAAAGGGGAAGATCCGCTTTCGGTAGACCAGAAGCGTGCGGAAGAGATCATCAACGAGAAGAAAATTGCCGATGCACCGATTGCTACTTACAAAGGTGAACCTGTAACCAAAGGAAGCGGCAGATTTGGACCATTTATCAAATACAAGGATATTTTCGTCAATGTTCCTAAACGGTACGATTTTGAGAACCTTTCCCAAAGCGATATCAATGAACTGATCGATGCCAAGCTT
This sequence comes from Chryseobacterium sp. SORGH_AS_0447, assembly GCF_030818695.1. NCBI lineage: Bacteria > Pseudomonadati > Bacteroidota > Flavobacteriia > Flavobacteriales > Weeksellaceae > Chryseobacterium > Chryseobacterium sp. SORGH_AS_0447. The sequence goes on from NZ_JAUTAR010000001.1 coordinate 804,214, forward strand.
GAAAAAGAAGCCAACCGCTACATCCAGCAGTGGGAAAAAGAAAAAATTTCCATCGAAAACGGAAGATGGGGACCCTTCGTAAAATTCGGAAAAGCGATGTTTAAAATTCCAAAAAAAGCGGATGAGACCAAATACGAAGCCGACGAGCTAAAAGAGGTTTCCCTGGATGAGGTGAAAAAATGGATTACCGATCAGGACCCTAAAGCGTTTGCCGAAAAGAAAAAACCTGCAGCAAAGAAAGCAACTGCAGCTAAAAAAACAACAGCAGCAAAGAAGCCGGCGGCGAAAAAACCGTCAGCAAAAAAATAAATTAATTATTTTAAATATAAAAGCACAGATTCGGTCTGTGCTTTTACTTTTTACCATTGGTTGAAGGTTATCTGCAAAACTTTGTCAAAGTTTCAAACTTTGACAAAGTTATTAAGCCGCCAACTTTTTGTATGTTTGCGGAAATAATGCGGAGTAAATATGGATTTCGAAGATTTTATCATTTCACCCAGAAATTTCAGAACGGAAAGTTGGCAGATCGGTGCCCGGATTACAAAAGAGATCAAGGAAGACAGCATCGTCCTTCTCTTTGTTTCGGATTATAGAGGAGCGGATGGTGATGCGGAAGTTCAGGATTTTACTGGGATAAGAAATGAATTTTATAGATTGTCGCAGCTGGATTTTGAAATTCCTATTGTTGATCTTGGCGACCTGGTTTCAGGGAAATCGGTCCAGGACTCCCATTACATTCTACAGGAAGTTTTATCAGCCTGTCATCACAAAAGAGCGATTCCCGTTATTGTAGGCGGTTCCAATGATTTTTCATTTTCGCTTTTTTCAGCATTAAATTTATTTACGAAAAGCATCAATTATACCCAGATCAGCAATATTATTTCTCTGAAGCAGGGGGAAACCATTAATGAACATACTTTTTTAAGCAAAATCTTCGGAGCGAAGGATTTTTCCATCAAGAATTATCATCATTTAGGTTATCAGAAACACCTGAATGAAGCGGATTCCGTAAGGCTGATTAAAGAAGTGGAGTTTGATATCATCCGCCTGGCAGAAATGATGAATTCTACGGAGAAAACAGAACCTTTTTTCCGGAAAGCAGATTTGGTAACAGTGAACTGTGATGCTATTGAAAGCTTCGGCGAACCGTTTTCGATGAATCCGCAGGTAAACGGCCTGAACAGAAGAGAAGTCTGTGCCTACATGAAAGAGATCGGATTAAGCGAAAATCTTAAGTCTGTGGGCATATTTAATTATAATATTTATTCCGAAAATCAACTGAATCATCAGCTGCTTGCCCAGATGATCTGGTACCTCATCGAGGGAATCAACATTCAGCGGTCTCATCCCAAAGAAAGACATTATGAAGTATTCTATGTATTGGTTGATGAAAGGCAGTATGCTTTTAAACGCGATACCTTCAGCAACCTTTGGTATTTCGGGGATGATGAGAATATAGAAAACTGCATTCCGTGCTCAAGAAAAGACTTCGATGAAGCTAAAAAAGGCTGGCTGAACGCACGGCTGACGAAAAATTAATGTATGACAAGCACCCTGCCAAAAGTTTCCGTTATCGTTCCGGTTTATAATGTCGAGAAATACCTTGCCAAATGCCTTGATTCGCTGGTAAGCCAAACCTGTCAGAGCATCGAAATCCTGGTTGTGAATGATGGGAGTACGGACGGTTCGGAACAGGTTATTCAGGAATATGCACAAAGATACCCGGAGAAAATAAAGCCTTTTACGAAAAAAAACGGGGGGTTGAGCGATGCCCGTAATTTTGGAATCGATAGGGCGACCGGTAATTATATAGGCTTTGTAGACAGTGATGATTATGTAAATCCGTCTATGTTTGAAGAAATGCTGAGCCTTGCTGAAAAACATCATGCGAAAATAGTGGTCTGCAATATCCAAAAGGTAGATCAGCAGGGTAAAATTGTTCAAAAACTGACTCAGATGCCCAATATGCCGGAAAGAATCGACCTTGAAAAAAACTTTTCTGTCTTTTCGGATCTGAGCTATTTTGCCTGTAATAAATTATTTAATAAAGAACTCTTTACAGAAAAACGGTTTAAACGAGGAGTACATTTCGAAGATATCCAACTGATTCCTCAGCTTTTACTGGATTGTGAAACGATTGCCCAAACCCAGAATTTTCATTACCAATACCTGGAGCGAACCGATTCGATAACAAAAACCCATACGGAAAAAGGGCTTGATATTTTAAAAGCCGTAGAGGATATAGAGATCTTTTTTGAAAAATCCCAATATGCCAATAAGCAGGAAGGGCTAAAAAACTTTCAAATTTTTGAAGGGGTTTATTCCTACCTGGCGTATCTGGCTTTCGTAAAAAATAAGGAAATCTTTATCTTAATGTCTCAGCAGCTTGAGAAGTTCATGAAGAAAAGGGGAATAAAATTAAAAGATATATTGGGGTATAGTCGTTTTGGTAAAAATTATCTGTTATCTTTGCCCCTGAAAAAAAAGATATTTTATCTGTTGTTTTTTGCAGGTCAAAAAAGATTGATAAGAAAATTAATTTAACACAAATGTAAGCACTTCAGTTTCTGTGAAAATCTGATAACGATTTTTCAGCGTCGGTGAAACTTTTCTTTTTGACATAAGAAGATGTAAAGTGCTTAGTCTGAAAAAATGGAAAATTTTGAATTGTTCTTAGCTCAGTCCGGTGTTCCTATTTTCTATATAAAAATAGGGCTGGGTTTCTTGTTCTCATTCCTGATTACTTATTATTCCGTTCCTACCATTAATAAAATCTCCAGAAGAAAAAACCTGATGGATGAACCTGGAGTAAGAAGTTCCCATCTTAGGAAAATTCCGAATCTCGGGGGTATTGCTATTTTTTATTCTATAGGGGTCTGCACTTCTATTTTTGCATATGAACTTTTCGATCTGTACAAGTTTCTTTTTGCATCACTTATTATCCTTCTCTATGTTGGAGTCATGGATGATATTGTGGTAATGAGGGCTTATAAAAAACTGGTGGCTCAGATTGTTGTATCTTCATTAATTGTTATCGGATCAGATATCCGTATCAGAAGCCTTTTCGGGATTTGCGGAATTTATGAACTGGGTTATTTTATAAGTGTCATCTTCAGTATTATTACTTTTATTGTTCTTATCAATGCTTTTAATCTAATTGATGGGATCGACGGCCTTGCCGGAGGATATTCTGTGATTTGCAGTGCGCTTTTTGGGATAAGCTATTACCGGTTAGGAGAATACAATTATCCATTGGTGGTTCTTTCGGTAATTATTATCGGAGCGGTTTTGGCCTTTTTATATTACAATTTATCCAACTACAGAACAAATAAAATTTTTATGGGGGATACCGGCTCAATGCTATTGGGATTTCTGCTTGCTTTCACCTCAATCTGTTTTATTGATATTTTTATTGATAGAGATATCGCAGGTGTTCCAAGATATCACCTGCAGTCTGCGCCTGTAGTGGCTGTTGCGATTCTTATTCTTCCTATTGTTGATACGTTAAACGTGATTATTATAAGACTTCTAAACAATAAATCGCCTTTTGATGCTGATAAAAACCACATCCATCACAAATTATTAAAGCTGAATCTCACGCACAGAAGATCCAGTTTTTATATTATCGTATATTATCTTCTTATCGTTGCAGTAGCTTATTATTTAAGGCATATCAATATTAATCTTTTACTGATAATTATTGTTTTAATGGGCTTTTTAGGAGCTTACCTGCCGGATTTTGTTTATCTTTTAAAGAATAATAAGAAGACTATCAATTAAATCTTTACTTTTGCAAACAATTGAAAATATGATGAAGAACTGTAAATATATATTACTTTTTACCTTACCCTTCTTGATAATGACCTCTTGCATTACGACAAAAGACGTAAAGTATATGCAACCGAGTGAAAGCCTTGTGATTAATGAAGAAGGCCTTATTCCCTACAATATTCCGGTCTATAGAATTACAAAGAATGATATTTTAACGCTTAATATTGTTACGACACCGAAAGGAGATGCAGCACAGTTTTACTCTGCACTCAATACTTCAGGCGGATCCGGCGGGGGTGGCGGTATATCAAATATGGGTATTGGCGGTATGGGTTCTGCAGCATCTTCAGTAGGAGGAAATGCCAATTTTTATTTCAATGGATTGAAAGTAGATGCCAATGGAGATATCAATGTTTTTGGTATCGGATTCATAAAGGTTGAAGGACGGACTATCGACGAAGTAAGCAAAGAAATTCAGGATAAAGTAAATGAAAATTTCCAGGAAGGTAAATCAGAAGTTCGATTAAATACCAACGGAATCACATTCTATGTTTTAGGAGATATAGAAACAACGGGCGTTACGGGTGAAAAGGTAGTCCATAAAAACACTTTGACAATCACAGAGGCTCTGGCCATGAGCGGCGGTTTGAACAGGACGGTTGACCGTAAAAACGTTATGATCCATAGAAAACTGCCTGAAGGAATCAAAATTGCCAGAATTGATCTTACGCGGGAAGATGTGATGAATTCTCCTTACTACTACGTACAGAACGGCGACGAAATTTATTTAAACACAAGAGCAAAAAGCTTGAACGGTCTCGGAAAAGATCCTATTCAGACTTTAACAACAGGAGTATCGGTAATTACTACCGCATTATCCATCTATCTGCTTCTTAAAAATCTTTAATATCATGATTCCAGGAAAAGACGCCACGGTAGAGAAGGTTGATTCTCAGAAGGAAAAATATGGTTCCTTTGCATTGTTTGATATCGAACATTTTTTAAGAAGAGTACTAAAGAGCTGGTACTGGTTTGTTTTAATGCTGCTTCTCGGATATAGCATCGCATGGGTTTACAGCAAATATTACGCACAGAATATTTATGCTTCCAACTTATCTTTAAGTGTTTCAAACAATACATCAAGTTACTTTACTCCGAACCAGTCCATCAATTTCATCTGGGGCCAGGGAGGAAATCAGGACGGGGTGTATCTTAAAAAAATGCTTTTATCAAGAACGCATAACGAGTTTCTCGTAAAGGAACTAGATCTTTTTGTAAGCTATTCTACAAAAGGAGCAATAAAGTCAACCTATTTGGATAAAGACGATTGTCCGGTGATATTTCAGGTGGACAAGAAACATCTGCAGCAGATGAATTATCCGGTTACATTGGTTCCTAAAGGAGCTAATGCTTTTGAAGTTATCTTACCTGATGAAGGACAGTCAACAAATTTGTACAGTTATGAATCAGAGGGCTTTTCAGCTATCAATTCCTACGAAAGACCGGCAAATAAAATCATAAGAATTGGGGAATGGTATACTTCTCCGAATCTTAGGTTCAGATTGATCCGTAATCCTATCGTTCCGAAAATAAAACTGGAAAATATTATCGTTAATCTGAATACGGTAAACCAGTCGGTAAATGATATTGTTTCCACCATCGGGATTGAATTCGACAAAGAAATCAACAGTATTATGATTATTACCAAAAAAGGGTATAATCTCAACAGTACCGTTAATTTCCTTAATATGTCGGTAAGCCAGCTGCAAAAGAAAAGACTGGCCGATAAAATCACAGTGGATAAAAATACCGACATTTATCTGCAGGAAAACCTTGATAACATCAGAAAAAAATTAGACTCAAGTGCTAATGTCCTGAATTACATGAAGACCACTGAGAAGCTTTATGACATAAAGGACAGGGATGAGAAATCATTAGGTGAGATTAAGGATCTGGAAGCGAAAAAAGCGGATATAGACAGTAAAATTGCCTCGCTGAATGAGATCAGAAGAAGCCTAGAAGCCCAGAACTTCGAAAAAATGATTAGTACTACGGCGGCAGGCTTTCAGGATGGACTTTTCAGTGCTTCTGTAGCCGAGCTGAAAGCATTGTATATGAAAAGACGTGAATTGGCACTTATTTATAAGCCGACTTCTGAACCTATGAAGGAGATCAACAGGCTTATTGATGATGCTAAAATGACTTCCAATACAGCATTGAGAAATTACTATTCCGGCTATTACAATGAAATAAATAAAATTAATCAAAAAGTAGCCCAGGCTAATTCAGATTTAGCTACCTATCCTGAAAAGCAGAGAAGATATCTGGATGCAGAGAGAGGATATAATATGATCGAAGCAACCTATAACAGCTTACTGGGGAGACAGAATGAAACCCAGATGAGAATGGCTGCAAATCAGTCTGACATCACAGTTATTGACCCTGCTAAAAATGTAGGCCAACCACCGATCGGCCCGAATGTAAAAGCAACGAAAGCTGCTATCATCGGAGGATTCCTTGTATTGCCGCTGCTGTTTATTCTTATCGGAGAATTGCTCGATAATAAGATCAGAAATATTAAAGAATTACTTAGTGCTACTAAAATTCCTTTGTTGGGAGTAATTGGCAATAATGGTAATGATAATATGCTTACTGTTCTTGATCAGCCTAAATCGTCGGTGTCCGAAGCCTTCCGGGGAATTAGAGCAAATATGAGGTTTCTGGCAGGCGAAAACGGAGGCAGCAAAGTGATCCTGATTACTTCTTCCATTGGTGGAGAAGGAAAAACATATGTTTCCATCAACCTGGCATCGGTTCTTGGTTTAAGTGACAAAAAGACCATCTTACTGGGAATGGATTTAAGAAAGCCGAAGATTTTCGGAGATTTCGAGATCGATAATAAATACGGTATCTCCAATTACCTTACCGGTGAAGTGAATATCAGCCAGATCATCAATAAAACAAGGATCCCGAACCTTGATGTGGCGACTTCAGGGCCTATTCCGCCGAATCCTTCAGAGTTATTGATGAGCGAAAAAAATATTCAGTTCATCGAAGACCTTAAAAGTCTATATGATTTTATTATCATCGACTCTCCGCCGGTTGGTCTTGTTGCAGATTCCTATGAACTTATGAAACATTCTGATGCAAATATCTATGTGGTTCGTCATGAATATACCGAAAAGTATATGCTGAAGATGATCACGGAGAGATATCACAATGGCGAAATCGATCATCTGGGACTTGTTTATAACGATTACAATACCAAACAGGGTTACGGCTATGGTTACGGTTATGGCTACGGTTACGGTTACGGCTATGGTTATTTCGATGAAGATAAAAATTATAAAGAACCATTGCTGATAAGAATTAGGAATAAAGTACAGTCAATATTCAATAAAAAATAATACATTTAAGCCCTCATTTAATGGGGGTTTATTATATGCTGATAATTTTGATTCTATTAAAAAAAGAATAATTTAGCGAGTTTGTCGTTTACTTTATAACAAATTATGTTTTTTTGTTTATTTTTAACTAAACATTAAGATTATCATTAATATAAAAATGTTTTATATTTGCAAAAATTAAATTTTAAAATAACCATAAATCCATATTCTTTTATGAATAGAAAATTATTGTTTAGCTTCCTTGCCGCTCTAGGAACTGTGGTAAGTGTTAAAGCACAAAGAAACGAACTGGGGGTTCGTCTAGGTATGAGTAACCTAGTTGGGGATATAGGGAGATCGAATTATCTTTTACAAAAGCCATTGGATTTAAGCAGAGCATCGGATTGGGGAGTTCCGTTTTATGGTGGGATTTTATATAGATTTAATTTTAACCCTTATCAGACCGTAAGATTGGATCTTGGATACAACCAGATCCAGTTTAATGATAAGGTTGCTAAAGAAGATTACAGAAGAAATAGAAATTCATTCGGTAAAAATGATGTATATGAAGCAAGTTTGGTATTCGAATACAACTTTTTCCCGGTGAACAACGAGCAGAAAGGAATGGTGAGTCCATACATTTTCGGGGGGGTAGGTGCTTTAATGTTTGATGCTCCGAAAGCTACCATTATTAACGACTTCAGAAGAGATTCTGATGGCGTTGCACAGGCTCCGATTAATGAGCTTGATTTCACCACGACTGCTACATACTCTACAGGTAAGAAGACAACAGCGCATCTTCCTTTTGGAGTAGGTTTAAAATATAAATTTAATTATAACTGGGCCATTTTTGCAGAAGCTACATTCAGATATACGCTTACAGATCAGTTGGATTACAACAAAGTCCTGAGCAAAGATGTAGTGGCTACATACAATGGAGATATCCTAAGCCCGGTTACCAACGGCTCTCTTTTACAAACTGGTGCATACTATGTAGTATCCAAAGAAAGAGAAGCTGCCCTTCTGGGACAAAGAACTTTTGGGGATACCCGATCTAAAGATTGGATGAATACCGTAAGTTTAGGGCTTACCTACTCATTCGGGAGACCTCCGTGTTATTGTGATTAATATGTCGTTGATAAAAGATAAAATAGATCCTGAGAATTTGCCGCAACACGTGGCTATCATCATGGATGGTAATGGAAGGTGGGCAAAATCCCGTGGCGAAGAAAGAACTTTCGGTCACAGAAATGCCATTGATGCAGTAAGGAATGCCATTAATGCATGTAATGAAATACACATTCCGTACCTAACCCTTTACACCTTTTCTTCGGAAAACTGGAACCGGCCTGCTGAGGAAGTAAATACTTTAATGAATTTACTTGTCGAAACGCTGTTGCTGGAAGCGGAGGAAATTTTCAGTAAAGGATTAAAAATGCATGTGATCGGGAATCTTGAAAAACTTCCGCCGCTTGTAAAAGATCAGCTTTTGCGTGTGGTGGAACTTACAAAAGAAAACACAAAAGGCAATTTGGTATTGGCGATCAGCTATGGTTCGCAGAATGAAATACTCAATGCCGTAAAAAGCATCAGCGAAGATGTAAAAGAAGGAAAAATCGGTACCGAAAATATCGACGAAAAGCTTTTCGAAAGCTATCTTTATACAAAAGATCTTCCGCCAGTGGATCTCCTGATCCGGACGAGCGGCGAAATCAGAATCAGCAATTTCCTCCTTTGGCAGATCGCTTATGCGGAGCTGCAGTTTTTAGATGTTCTGTGGCCGGACTTTACAAAAGACATTTTCTTTCAGTGTATTGTAAATTATCAAAACAAAGAAAGAAGATTCGGGATGACCGGCGAGCAAATAAAAATTCAGTAAAAATTAAGAAAAGAAAGACTACGATAAAATGAAGTTTAGACTATTACCCATCATCATGTTTGTTGCTTCTGCACATTTTTATGGACAGGTAACTCCACAGGACAGCACAAAAGTAAATAATGCTGTACATGCAGAAAACCAGGCAGGAACATACACATTGAAAGACATTGTCGTAGATGGGGTTAAAAAATACACGCCGGCTCAGATCCTGAGATTTACAGGTTTGTCAAAAGGGGAAACCGTAGACATTCCGGGGCAGAAAATCAGTAACGCTGTAAAAAAACTTTGGGATACCCAGTCTTTTTCTGAGGTTGAAGTATATGTTCAGAGTATTGAAGGCGAAACCATCATTCTTAGATTTTACCTTCAGGACCTTAAAGACCTTGGAGAAGTAAAATTCACAGGAAAAGGGATTGGAAAATCTAAAAACGAAAAAATGGCTAAAGACAACAATCTGAAGCCGGGAACTAAAATTACACAAAACTTAATCTCAAGCCTTAAAACGAATGTCCCTAAAGACTTCGTAAAAAAAGGGTATGCCGATGCGAAGATCACTATTCAGGAGAAAGTGAATGCCGGAGATCCTAATCTGGTTGACTGGACGATTGAAGTAGACAAAGGCAAAAGGATTAAGATCGATCATATCGAATTTGAAGGAAACAAAATGGTTACCGACAGAAAGCTAAGAAAGAAAGCTTTCAAGGAAACAAAACAGAAAAGATTCGGGATCGGCGGTATTTTGAAATCTTCTAAATTTATTGAAGACAAATACCAGGAAGACAAGCAAAACCTTATCAATTACTATAACTCCTTAGGATACAGGGATGCGACAATTGTTTCAGATTCGGTTTGGAGAAACAAAAGAAACAATTACGAAATCAATGTAAAACTAAACGAAGGAAAGCAGTATTATATTGGTGATATTACTTTCACCGGAAATACCGTTTATTCAACCGACTATTTACAGAGACTTTTAGGATATAAAAAAGGAGATATCTACGATGCTGTAGGTTTCAATAAAAAAGTAGGAGAAGACGGAGGTAAGGAAGATGATTCCGATATCAAGTCCATCTACATGAATAATGGTTATCTGTTCTCCAATGTAACTCCTGTCGAAAAATCAGTAGACGGAGATAGGGTGAATCTTGAAATCAGGATTAACGAAGGAGAAAAAGCAACTTGGAATAAAGTAACTTGGCAGGGGAACACAACAACTCATGACCACGTTATTCTGAGAGCTTTGAGAACAAAGCCGGGGAATCTTTTCGCTAAGAGCGATATCAAAAGAACCTATTTCGATCTTGCGGGAATGCAGTTTTTTGATCCACAGCAGGTGGGGCAGGACATTCAGCCAAACCAGCAGGATAACACGGTAGATATCAACTGGAAACTTGTAGAAAAAGGATCTTCACAGGTTCAGTTACAGGCCGGTTACGGAGGTAACAGCTTCATCGGAACATTGGGACTTACTTTCAATAACTTCTCGTTAAGAAACTTCCTGAAATTCAAAGACTTTAAGCCGGTTCCTCAGGGAGATGGGCAAACCTTATCGCTTCAGGCACAGGCCGGACAATATTTCCAGAACTATGGCGTTTCATTTACGGAGCCGTGGTTATTCGGAACAAGACCAACTGCGCTTTCGGTAAGTTTGAACAATTCAAGAGTTAAATATTCCGATATTTCCGGGAATTCTCAGAAGTTGAATATTTTCTCCGCTTCAGTAGGTTTAAACAGGCTATTGAAATGGCCGGATGATTATTTCTCGTTATATACAGGTCTTCAGTACCAGAAGTATGACTTCCAGAATTATCCGTTCCAGTTTGGAAATACTACGGAATATTATGGTTCCGCAAACAACTTAAGCATCAACTTAGGACTGAGCAGAAACTCGGCAGGGATCGACCCCATCTTCCCGACAACAGGTTCCAACCTGGATTTATCGGTGAAGTTCACGCTGCCTTACTCTGCATTCAACAACAAAGATTATTCCACGTTGAGTCCTACGGAGAAATATAAATGGATGGAATTCTACAAGGTGAAGTTCAAGGCTGATGTTTACAATGAGATCATTGGTAAATTGGTATTAAGATCTTCTGCTGAAATGGGATTCATGGACGGATACAACTCCAAACTTGGAGCTCCGCCGTTTGAAAGATTCTATGTCGGAGGTACCGGTCTTTTCGGAGGCCGATACGACGGTAGAGAATTGATTCCGTTGAGAGGTTACGAAAACGCTTCTACTTACGGAGGAACTTCTGAAGATATTACACCTGCAGGGGGAGGTACTATTTATAACAGATTTACGTTAGAATTAAGATACCCGATTTCACTGAACCAGACGGCAAAGATTTATGCCTTGACGTTTGCTGAAGGAGGGAACGTTTGGAATTCATGGGGCAATTACAACCCATTCCAGTTAAAAAGATCAGTGGGTGTCGGAGTAAGAGTTTATATGGGAGCTTTCGGTTTAATTGGGTTTGATTTCGCTTATGGATTCGACAAAACAATTACAGGAACAGAGCCTTCCGGATGGAAGACCCACTTCTTGATGAACCAGTCATTATAATCAAAACATGAAAAATTTTAAAATTGTTTTTTCATTCGTATTATTCTTGCTTTTCGGACTAAGCAATGCACAGAAAGTGGGCGTTGTGGATACCGAATACATATTAAGCAAAATGCCTCAGTACAAAGAGGCGGAAGCAAGACTTAATGCACAGATCGATACCTGGCAGACCGAACTTCAGAATCTGCAGGCCGAATATGAGCGTAAGCGATCTGCTTTTGAAAGTGAAAAAGTACTTTTAATAGGCGATCAGCTGAAACTGAGAGAAAAGGAAGTGATGGATTTGGATAAAAACATCAAGACCACAACCAGCTTACGTTTCGGAGCTACCGGAGAGATCAAAAAACTGAGGGCAAATCTTGTACAGCCGTTTCAGGATCAGATCTGGGAAGCCATTAAAACCATGTCCGAAAAGAACGGCCTCGCGATCGTACTGGATAAAACAAGCAACAATGTAATTTTCCTTCAGAAAAGATCGGATTACTCAGATAAAGTACTGGCCATCCTGGTAAAGGACAGTGAGCCAAAAGAAAAAACCAAAACAAGAAAATAAAAGTTTAACTTTTATTAAATTTACAGATCTAAAAAACAAATTAAATTATTTATTTACCAATTATGAAAAAATTAAGTGTATTATTTGCAGCGGTAATGATGGTTGTATCGGTAGGTATGGCAAAAGCTCAAAAAATTGCTACTTTAGACGTTATAGGTGTTCTTAACGCAATGCCTGAAAAGAAAAAGGCTGATACTGATCTTAAAGCTTTCTTAGATACTAAACAAGCGGAAATCAAGAAAAAAGCAGATGCAGGACAGGCAAAAGTAAAGCAGTATACGGAGGAAGCACCAAAGAAAACTGCTGACGAAAACAAAGCAAGAGAAGCGGAATTGGCAAAAATGCAGGAAGAAATTCAGCAAATGAACGACAAAGCTCAGAAAGATTTCGTAGCAAAGCAGGATGCAGCTTACGAGCCAATCGAGAAAAAGCTTAACGATGCTGTTTCTAAAGTGGCTAAAGCAAACGGATATGACTATATCATGGATGCAAACTCTGCCGCATTTGTTTTCAAAGGAGGACCTGATGCTACAGCAGCTGTGAAGAAAGAACTGGGTGTTCAGTAATTTTCAGAAATTAACAAACATTTATAAAATAACCATCTCTCATCGGGGTGGTTTTTTTATTTTTGCAGAATGGAAAAAGAAGTATCAACTAAGGTAAAGGTCAGATTCAGCGACTGTGATCCGATCGGGCACTTGAATAATGTGAAATATCTGGACTATATGTTCAATGCCAGAGAAGATCATGTTGAAACGTTTTATGGTTTTACCTATGAAGAATACACAAAGCTTACCGGCTGTACCTGGATTGCCATTCAGAACGAAATCGCCTACCTGAAGGAAGTAAGATACAATACATCGGTGGTGATCAGCAGCAAGACCATTGAAGTAGGAGACCGGACGGCAAAAGTGGAAATCCTGATGAAAGATCTGGATGAAAAAACCATTCATGCCGTATTATGGGTGACTGTAATTTATTTCAATGTTAAAACAAGAAAGTCGGAAGTTCATCCTGAAGATATTAAAGGAACATTCAACAAATTTTATGTAGAGCTGGAGCAGAAAGACTTCCAGTCCAGAGTTAAATTCTTAAGATCACAAAACGCAAAAAATTCATAATGAAGAAAATATTAGTTATTGGAGGGAACGGACAATTAGGAAACTGCATCAGAAAAATCGCTCCTGATTTTGAGCTGGACTACGAATTTATCTTTACCGATTCCCATACACTGGATATTACGAACGAAGATCAGATTAATACGTTTTTTGCAGAGCATAAACCGGATTATTGCATCAATGCCTCTGCCTACACCGCGGTAGACCTTGCCGAAAAAGAAAAAGAAAAGGCATTTGCCGTAAATGCAGATGGGGTAGGATATCTGGCACAGGCCTGTAAAGATAGCAACACAATATTCATTCATGTTTCTACAGATTATGTTTTCGACGGAGAAACCAATTTAGACTACTCCGAAGATGATTTTACAAACCCGATCGGCGTTTACGGTGAATCCAAATTAAAAGGGGAAGAGCTTGCGTTGGAAATTAATCCGAAAACAATTATTTTACGAACATCATGGTTGTATTCCGAATTCAACAAGAATTTCGTAAAAACAATGCTGAACCTTTTCTCCCAGAAAGATGAGCTGGGAATTGTCGGCGACCAGTTCGGCCAGCCGACCAATGCCAACGATCTTGCAGAGACCATCATGATGATTATCGAAACCAAGGAAAAAAAATACGGGATTTTCCACTTTTCCAATTATCCTGAAATCACATGGTTTGAATTTGCAAAAAAAATTGCAGATTTCTCCGGATCAGAAATAAAATTGAATCAATTGACGACAGAGCAGTATCCGACACCGGCAAAAAGGCCGAAAAGAAGTACGATGTGCCTCGATAAAATTGAAAAAATTTATAAAATAGAGCCCAAGCATTGGGAAAACAGCCTCGAAGAATGTGTGGAAATTCTTCAATCTAACATATAAAAATGAAAAAAATACTTATCGCGGCCTTAGCTTTTTTGATACAGCTTTTCAGTGCTCAAAACGTATACCTTACAAAAGTTGAAAAGACCCATGAAAATACAGATAAATTCCTGTATAAAATTGACGAAGTGAAGGAGGCAGAATACCTGGGCGAAATTGAAGTCCAGGGTTTCTCCAGATATGATGATGAAGTTTTTGCATTAGTCTATAAAAAAGCGAAAGAGATCGGGGCCAATGCTTATACCCTGAAGCCTTTTGAAAATATTGACGGAACAAAACAAAATTTTAATCCTTCAAATTACAGACTAAGCCTATATTATTTGCCGAAAAATAAATCGACGGAGCAAATGGGATATATGTATATTTTTGCCTCTTCGGATAAAGACCAGAAAATTGCAGTCAATAAAAAAGATTACCTTATTTCCCCAAGATCATATCTGATGCTGAAAACGGTTCCGGGCGAAGTGTATACGATTTCCACAAAGAAACTTTTGGGATCTACCATTAAAATACAGCCTAAAGATAACAGCTCCAATCAATATTTCCAGATTTCCGCTACTAAAATTAAATCCGATAACACTGGAGTAGGAGGCCTGAACTTAAAGAGCGGCGACATCATTGGCCTTGAAGCTTCTTACGGTGATTTTCTGAGGACCATTTACAGCAAACAATAAAGAAAAGGTTGTAGAATCTTTTACAACAATGGCTTCAGTACGAAATACGCTTTGCTTCAAAAAAATTCTACTGATAGCTGATGTAAACAATATTTTCTGTTGCAAATTTTACATTCAAATTGTAAATTTTACGCATAATTCAACTTAATACAATGCATGCAAAAAAAATAAACTCATCATATCTTAAACAATATGGTGCAGTTGTTCTGATCTACCTCTTGATCCTCTCGGTATTTTTATTTAAAACAAGATTCGTACTCTTGGATCCCAGGTTATGGTATGAAGAAGGTATTGTTTATTTGCATGATTCAATTTTAAACGGATTTCCATCCGTTTTTTCCAACCATCAGGGATATTACAGCATAATTCCAAGTGTGACTATTTATCTCAGTTCTCTTTTTCCAACAAAATATATCCCGTATTTCACGGTTTATGTTTCGTTATTATTCTGGGGCTATTTTTTTTATGAGATCTTTTTATATGTTACTCATAGATATCCTAAGAATTCTATCGGGAAAATATTCTTCGTGCTCACAATATTCCTGATTACGGCAAGCGGGCAGGAAATTCTGTTAAATACGATAACCTTGCAGTTTATAACCCCCTTCATTATCTATTTTATCATTAAGAATCATCACGAGCTTTCTGTATCAAGACAGATATTGATATGGGTGTGCCTTCTTAGTGGCGTAATGGGGCTACTGTTTATCCCGCTACTTTATTTGAAGTATTTTAAAAAATATAAAGTTCTGTTTCTTTTTATAGCAGTCGGAGTTCTGTTTCATATATACTCAGTAATATTTTATACATCTGATAACAGAACCACAATTACGGAAAGGCTGATGTGGAATGTTTCATACAAATTACAGCTTTTAAAAGACAAAGACTATTTAAAGTTTCTCTATAAAAACTATTATTTGATTTTTTTTACGGCATTCTTCTACTACCGGAGAATGAATAGGGAGAAATTAATTACCATAATAACATTATTAGGATTGGCCGTATTTGTAGATTTTACACGGGTGTTGCCTAATTTGGATGCAGAAAGATACAATTGCATAATGACAGCGTCTGTATTTTTGGTATTATGTGAATTGATGAATGGGATCATCTCACCAAAGCTTCATCTGCCATTGCTGATAGTCTCTTTCGGATTAATGTCTTTTAAAATTCCCAGACTGTTATATTCCGACTTTATTTATTGTAAAGGAGCAAGCTGGAAAAATGAATACAAGAAATATGATTCTTATCTACCGGCTAAAATACATCCATGCGGATTGAATATTGAAAAACCTACAAAATAAAATTTCTATAAATTAAATAGTTTTTTGATACAACTGTAAACAAGCTGAATCGGTAAAAACTCATTACTCTTTAAAATTTTAAACTTTTGTTTAAAAATATTCTTTCTGAAGATCAGCTCTTTAGCTTTAAATATTACATAAATATGAAATTTAAGTTAAATAAACTTGCTTTGTGTAGGTCAGAGTTTCTATCTTTGCCCCACTGAAAACGAGAGTAGTTCAGTAAGCGCAGAAGAGCTTTTAGATAAGCGGACATTATTTTAAACAAAACTACTTTATATAAAGATAGAGGGTTTGTTTTTTATTTCTTTTGGAATACAGAATAAATACTTTTCTATCGTTATGGAAGATGCAGTTTAATCGGTTTTAGGATCAAAAACTTTTTTTTAAAAAGAGTTGCGGGAATAAAAAAGATTTGTATCTTTGCAGTCCCGATTAAGGGGAGCGCAGGAGTAGAGGGATTGAATGTTAGAGAGGGTTAAGGTTAAGAAAAAAACTTTAAAATTTCTTTTCAAAACATTTGGTCATTTAAAAATAAGTTATTACTTTTGCACTCGCAAATACGGAGCAACACTGACAGAAACGATTGCTTCGTTACAAAGCGAGAGATAAAGAAGATCATTGACATACAATATAACAACCAAGTAAGGAAAAACTAAAGCGTAAAAGAAACTTTGAGTGAGCCTGGAACAAACATACAATGGAGAGTTTGATCCTGGCTCAGGATGAACGCTAGCGGGAGGCCTAACACATGCAAGCCGAGCGGTATTTGTCTTTCGGGACAGAGAGAGCGGCGTACGGGTGCGGAACACGTGTGCAACCTGCCTTTATCTGGGGGATAGCCTTTCGAAAGGAAGATTAATACCCCATAATATAATGAATGGCATCATTTATTATTGAAAACTCCGGTGGATAGAGATGGGCACGCGCAAGATTAGATAGTTGGTGAGGTAACGGCTCACCAAGTCGATGATCTTTAGGGGGCCTGAGAGGGTGATCCCCCACACTGGTACTGAGACACGGACCAGACTCCTACGGGAGGCAGCAGTGAGGAATATTGGACAATGGGTTAGCGCCTGATCCAGCCATCCCGCGTGAAGGACGACGGCCCTATGGGTTGTAAACTTCTTTTGTACAGGGATAAACCTACTCTCGTGAGAGTAGCTGAAGGTACTGTACGAATAAGCACCGGCTAACTCCGTGCCAGCAGCCGCGGTAATACGGAGGGTGCAAGCGTTATCCGGATTTATTGGGTTTAAAGGGTCCGTAGGCGGATCTGTAAGTCAGTGGTGAAATCTCACAGCTTAACTGTGAAACTGCCATTGATACTGCAGGTCTTGAGTAAGGTAGAAGTGGCTGGAATAAGTAGTGTAGCGGTGAAATGCATAGATATTACTTAGAACACCAATTGCGAAGGCAGGTCACTATGTCTTAACTGACGCTGATGGACGAAAGCGTGGGGAGCGAACAGGATTAGATACCCTGGTAGTCCACGCCGTAAACGATGCTAACTCGTTTTTGGGCTTTCGGGTTCAGAGACTAAGCGAAAGTGATAAGTTAGCCACCTGGGGAGTACGTTCGCAAGAATGAAACTCAAAGGAATTGACGGGGGCCCGCACAAGCGGTGGATTATGTGGTTTAATTCGATGATACGCGAGGAACCTTACCAAGGCTTAAATGGGAATTGATCGGTTTAGAAATAGACCTTCCTTCGGGCAATTTTCAAGGTGCTGCATGGTTGTCGTCAGCTCGTGCCGTGAGGTGTTAGGTTAAGTCCTGCAACGAGCGCAACCCCTGTTACTAGTTGCTACCATTAAGTTGAGGACTCTAGTAAGACTGCCTACGCAAGTAGAGAGGAAGGTGGGGATGACGTCAAATCATCACGGCCCTTACGCCTTGGGCCACACACGTAATACAATGGCCGGTACAGAGGGCAGCTACACAGCGATGTGATGCGAATCTCGAAAGCCGGTCTCAGTTCGGATTGGAGTCTGCAACTCGACTCTATGAAGCTGGAATCGCTAGTAATCGCGCATCAGCCATGGCGCGGTGAATACGTTCCCGGGCCTTGTACACACCGCCCGTCAAGCCATGGAAGTCTGGGGTACCTGAAGTCGGTGACCGTAAAAGGAGCTGCCTAGGGTAAAACAGGTAACTAGGGCTAAGTCGTAACAAGGTAGCCGTACCGGAAGGTGCGGCTGGAACATCTCATTTTAGAGTCTCGTTAATACGAGAATAAACAAAATTACGGACATGCAAATGTCCACAGGACTTACTTAAAGTTCAAGCTTTAGTTTTTTATTGGTTGCTTATATTAAAAATACAAAACCCACTAGAAATTAGTATAAGGGATAAGAGATTGAGAATGATAATGAAGAAAAGTATGCGGTATGCAAATATCAATTATAACTCATCAATCATCACTCATAACAGAGTCTCGTAGCTCAGCTGGTTAGAGCGCTACACTGATAATGTAGAGGTCGGCAGTTCGAGCCTGCCCGAGACTACTAATTAAGTTGAAGGTTTAAAGTTTATGGTTCAAGGTTAAGGCATTGAACATGAAACCTTAAACATTAAACTACTAGAGGGGGAATTAGCTCAGCTGGCTAGAGCGCCTGCCTTGCACGCAGGAGGTCAAGGGTTCGACTCCCTTGATTCTCCACAGTTTTGGAAGTTTGATTTAAAAGTTACGGATGGAGCCAAAAACAACATCTGTTCATCAGACGGAAGAGAAGAAATTAAGATCATTGACATTAACGGTAAAGACATCACAAAGAGAAAACCGAGCACTTATAAGTGCTTGAGTAACCTAAAAATAGGAAAGAAATCGTTAAGGGCGTATGGCGGATGCCTAGGCTTTCAGAGGCGAAGAAGGACGTGGTAAGCTGCGAAAAGCTCGGGGGATTGGCACACACGAATTGATCCCGAGATGTCCGAATGGGGCAACCCAATACATTGAAGATGTATTACTCTAATTTATTAGAGAGCAAACCCGGAGAACTGAAACATCTAAGTACCCGGAGGAAAAGAAATCGAAGAGATTCCGTAAGTAGTGGCGAGCGAAAGCGGATTAGCCCAAAAGCTTTTATATGTTTAATAGAATGTTCTGGAAAGAACGGCCATAGAGGGTGATAGCCCCGTATATGAAAGGCATATTTAAGTGATAAATGAGTAGGGCGGGACACGTGAAATCCTGTCTGAATATGGGGGGACCATCCTCCAAGGCTAAATACTCCTGAAAGACCGATAGTGAACAAGTACTGTGAAGGAAAGGTGAAAAGCACTTCGAATAGAAGGGTGAAATAGAACCTGAAACCGTACGCCTACAAGCGGTCGGAGCAGATTAATTCTGTGACGGCGTGCCTTTTGCATAATGAGCCTACGAGTTAATTTTACTAGCGAGGTTAAGGACTTCAGGTCCGGAGCCGGAGCGAAAGCGAGTCTGAATAGGGCGCATAGTTAGTAGGATTAGACGCGAAACCTTGTGATCTACCCATGGGCAGGTTGAAGCTTTGGTAACACAAAGTGGAGGACCGAACCGGTTGACGTTGAAAAGTCTTCGGATGACCTGTGGGTAGGGGTGAAAGGCCAATCAAACTGGGAGATAGCTCGTACTCTCCGAAATGCATTTAGGTGCAGCGTCGTATATAAGTTTATTAGAGGTAGAGCTACTGATTGGATGCGGGGGTTTCACCACCTACCAATTCCTGACAAACTCCGAATGCTAATAAATGTTCTACGGCAGTGAGGGCATGGGTGCTAAGGTCCATGTCCGAGAGGGAAAGAACCCAGACCAACAGCTAAGGTCCCCAAATTTCTGTTAAGTTGAAGCAACGCGGTTGGACTGCATTGACAGCTAGGATGTTGGCTTGGAAGCAGCCATTCATTTAAAGAGTGCGTAACAGCTCACTAGTCGAGCGGTCCGGCATGGATAATAATCGGGCATAAACAGAATACCGAAGCTATGGATTTGTAATTATATTACATCTGGTAGGAGAGCATTCTATCGGCGTAGAAGCTGAGTCGTGAGGCTTGGTGGAGCTTATAGAAAAGAAAATGTAGGCATAAGTAACGATAAAGGGGGCGAGAAACCCCCTCACCGAAAGACTAAGGTTTCCTCAGCCATGCTAATCAGCTGAGGGTTAGTCGGGACCTAACGCGAACCCGAAAGGGGTAGTGGATGGACAATGGGTTAATATTCCCATACTTGCTCACACTAAAAAGGGGACGGTTCGATGTAGCTACTAAAGACGGACGGAAGTGTCAAGGCCTAGCCTTCGGGCGAAGCTGCTGTAGTGTAATCGGATCCAAGAAAAGCCGAAGTGAAGCAACCCGTACCAAAACCGACACAGGTGGTCGAGGAGAGAATCCTAAGGTGCTCGAGTGAGTCGTGGCTAAGGAACTAGGCAAAATAGTCTCGTAACTTCGGAAGAAGAGACGCCAGCAGCAATGCTGGCCGCAGTGAAGAGGCCCAGGCGACTGTTTATCAAAAACACAGGACTCTGCTAAATCGAAAGATGCTGTATAGGGTCTGACACCTGCCCGGTGCTGGAAGGTTAAGGAAGGGCGTTAGCGTAAGCGAAGCGTTTGACTGAAGCCCCAGTAAACGGCGGCCGTAACTATAACGGTCCTAAGGTAGCGAAATTCCTTGTCGGGTAAGTTCCGACCTGCACGAATGGTGTAACGATCTGGGCACTGTCTCAGCCACGAGCTCGGTGAAATTGTAGTATCGGTGAAGATGCCGATTACCCGCAATGGGACGAAAAGACCCTGTGAACCTTTACTATAACTTCGTATTGACTTTGAGTAAGTAATGTGTAGGATAGGTGGGAGGCTTTGAAGCAGGCACGCTAGTGTTTGTGGAGCCGACGTTGAAATACCACCCTTTACTTACTTGGAGCCTAACTTCTTTTAGAAGGACATTGCGTGGTGGGTAGTTTGACTGGGGTGGTCGCCTCCAAAAGAGTAACGGAGGCTTTCAAAGGTACCCTCAGCACGCTTGGTAACCGTGCGTAGAGTGTAATGGCATAAGGGTGCTTGACTGTGAGACCTACAAGTCGATCAGGTGCGAAAGCAGGACATAGTGATCCGGTGGTTCCGTATGGAAGGGCCATCGCTCATAGGATAAAAGGTACTCCGGGGATAACAGGCTAGTCTCCCCCAAGAGCTCACATCGACGGGGAGGTTCGGCACCTCGATGTCGGCTCGTCACATCCTGGGGCTGGAGAAGGTCCCAAGGGTTGGGCTGTTCGCCCATTAAAGTGGCACGCGAGCTGGGTTCAGAACGTCGTGAGACAGTTCGGTCTCTATCTATTGCGGGCGTTAGATGTTTGAGAGGGCTTGATTCTAGTACGAGAGGACCGAATTGAACAAACCTCTGGTGTATCAGTTGTACCGCCAGGTGCACCGCTGAGTAGCTATGTTTGGAAGAGATAAACACTGAAAGCATATAAGTGTGAAACTCGCCTCAAGATGAGACATCTTTTAAGGGTCGTGGGAGATGACCACGTTGATAGGCTACAGGTGTAAAGTTGGTAACAGCATAGCCGAGTAGTACTAATTACCCGTAGATTTATTGCCTATTGGTTCTCAATAAAGCCTTATAAGTGCAACCAAGGTTTTGCCTTTGTGATGAAATTTACCGATAAATTGATTTAAGGTTCAATGTTTAAAATTCAAAGTGACAAACTTTGAACATAGAACTAAAAACCTTAAACCTATATACAACCTTTAGGGTGGTTTTAGCGGTGGGGCTCACCTGTTCCCATTCCGAACACAGAAGTTAAGCCCACCAGCGCCGATGGTACTGCGAATAGCGGGAGAGTAGGTCGCCGCCAGTTTTTATTAAAAGTCTCATGCATTCATTTGTATGAGACTTTTTTTTTAGCCAAGATTCAAGATTCAAGATTCAAAGTTCAAAGTTCAAAATTCAAGGTTCAAAGTGGAGACTACATAAACACAAAAGGTAAAGATGCAATCATAACACCACAACCTATACAAAATCTTACCTCATCATTTATTGCCCGAACTTTCTTTACAACAGACCATTGTTCAACTACTGCCAACCGCCCTAGCCCCGATAGCAGCAAATACCCCACAGCAAGTGGTGGAAAGCCAGGCATCAGCAAAGGAAAAGCCAAGCCGTGAGGAGTAGAAACGGATAGCGGGAAATAGCTCCTGAAATTATCCCTTAAATTAAATACCGTAGTGGAAAATTGGAATTGTTCTTTGATTCTAAAAACTAAAAAATAAACCCGAAACAGCATGTTTCGGGTTACTATATAAATCAGATTTTAACTTTGATATCCTAATAATTTTCTCATCTGGTAGAAGAATCTTTCAATCAGCCGTAAATCTTCCGTTACAATTTCAGCACTTCCTTTAAGTTCTTTGTCGAAAGGAAGGGTTTTGTTATAGCTTGTTTTCAATCCTTTCGGGAGAAGTACATCGACATAATAGTTTCCGTCTTTATCAGGAGAAAGAGAGATGTTCTGAACTTTCCCTTCTACAATTCCATATTCCTGATAACGGTAATTATCCAGTTTGATCAGAACTTTTTCACCTGAAATAATTTTTCCTGAATTGGCTGCCGGTACAGACATTCGGCCAACCAACTTTTCCTTATTTTCGGGAAGAATCGATAAAATAACGTCACCTGCTTTTATAAACTGGTTTTCCCCGAAGAATTGTTGGAAACTGGCGATTCCGTTTGTATTTGAAATGATCAAGTAATTCTGTTCCCATTGTTTCAGAGACTTTCTCAACTGCTCGAACAATTGCAGGGTCTGCGAAGAATAAGTAATTTTATCTTTTTCGGTATTAATGGCAGTACCACTTTTGGTCTTATTAAGATTAGATATCGCTTCTTCCATCTGCGAAAGAGAAATATTAATGTTTTCCAGATTTTGTTGTGCCTGCAGAAATTTTATCTTTTCATTTTCAAGTTCCATGGAAGCAATTACTCCCTGATTATATAGATCCTGAGAACGTTGATAGTTTTTCTTCGTAATTTCATATTTTGCCTGTTCAAGTTTCTTTTGCTGCTTTGTTGTTGCAATTCTTAATCTGTACTCGGAAAGGCTCTGATTGGCCGCCAAATTTTCCGGAGCGTAAGGCTGAAGTCTTGTAAATAGGGTTTCGTCCTGAAATGCTTTTGCAAAGCCATTATAGTCACTTTGAAGTTCGCCGAGTTTAAAATGAGAGACTTCATTTAGAGGAAACGACAATAACTGATCAGGAGCCATTGAATCTATAATTTTTTTAAGCTTTAAAACGTCTTCGTAATTCGCCGTTGACTGCATCACCATCAACACCTGATCCTTTTTGACCTGCTGGTGTTCTTTAATAAATATTTTTTCAATTTTCGCATTGGTTCTTGCTTCCAATTTCTCAGGAGGATTCTGCGAAGTAACAACAATTGGAGCAGGAATAAATTCCGGATACCGGATGACATAGCTCATCATTAAAATTAGCACCAGAATTAAAAATATAATGGTATTTCCCCAACGGATCATCCAATGAGGTGGTTGGGTAAGAATATCCTGAACGCTTTCTGAGCGTAGTTCAATATTGTCTAAGACGTCTTTTTCCATATTTTAAATATAAGCAATCTTCAAAAAATTGAAGATTGCTGTTTCATGCATTAGATCGAATCAAAATCTATCTCATTAAAAGCCATCATTACAGACTTGCGACGAATACATATTCTTATGAACACATGAACCTCTTTTCTCGCACCATAGGAGGTTGCTGCAGCCGCAATCAAAAGGCTCTCCTGGAAGTGGCGGTTCTGTAGGAAAGTAAGCTCCACAAGTACCGATGCCTCCTCCGTTTACTGATTTTAGATTCTCTCTCGTTAATTTTTTTAAATTTTTCATAGTATAATTGTTTAAATGGTTTAAAGTCGACAGTTTTCAGGGCTGTAAAAGTTTATATGGACACAGGCTCCCATTTTTTCGCACCATGCCAGAGAACTGCAAGAACAATTGTATGGTTGTCCAGGCATTGGCGGATCTACAGGAAATTGATCGCCGTCGCAGCCTCCTCCTAAGCCTTCTCCATCACTTCCTTTTACAGATTTCAGGTCTTTTCTGGTTAGTTTTTTAAAATTTTTCATAGTAATTGATTTGTTGATTGACTCCTACTCTTTTAAAGCTTTTCGGTTCCGCTTTTTATTTATGAAATAAACTTAATTTCCAAGTTCAAGCTGATTTTTCACCAACCTATAATATTCGCCTCTTAAATCAACCAATTCGGCATGGCTCCCTTCTTCTACCAATTTTCCTTTGTCTAAAACAATAATCTTATCGGCATGTTTTACGGTTGAAAGGCGGTGGGCAATTACGATTGCTGTCTTTCCTTTGAAGAATTGCTCAAGATTTTCCATAATGACTTTTTCATTATTGGCATCCAATGCCGATGTGGCTTCGTCAAATAAAATATACTCGGGAGATTTGTAAACTGCTCTTGCAATAAAGAGCCTTTGTTTTTGTCCACCACTTACTCCAAGGCCTTCATTTCCGATTTTTGTATTGTAGCTTAGGGGCAGTTCTTCTATAAAATCTTTAATATTCGCAATTTCTACAGCTCTTCTCAGTTTATTTTTATCGACATAATCTTCACCGACAGCAACATTATTCGCTATGGTATCGTTAAAAACATAACCTTCCTGCATGACCACACCACAGTGATCTCTCCAGAAGCGGGCAGAAATATTTTTAAGCTTTGTATTTCCTAGCCGTATTTCTCCTTCGGAAGGTTCGTAAAACTTCATGAGCAATTTCAGCAAAGTCGTTTTACCACTTCCACTGGCTCCTACAATAGCCGTGGTTTTCTGATAAGGAATGGTTAAACTTAAATTTTCAAAAACAGGAACATCCGAGCCGGTATATCTGAAAGACAGATTTTCAATTTCAATATCTTTTCCTGGTAGCTCATGGCTATACTGCTCGTCTTTATTTTCTTCATCCTCTTTATCATGAATTTCACCCAGTCTTTCCAAAGAAATTTTGGCATCCTGTGTCTGTTTAATAAAATCAATCAATTGCAATAAAGGACTGTTCAACTGTCCGATGATATATTGCACGGAAAGCATCATCCCCAGTGTAAGATTCCCTTCGAGAACCAATTTTGCGGAGAGAAAACTCACCAAGATATCTTTCATTTGATTAATGAAATTCCCGCCGACTGATTGCCACTGCTCTAGAGAAAGGGACTTTATTCTTATTTTAAAAAGTTTTACCTGTAAAAATTCCCAATCCCAGCGCTTTTGCTTTTCAGCATTGTGCATTTTGATTTCTTGCATCCCGTTGATAAGCTCGATGACTTTGCTCTGCTCCTGAGAAATCTGGGAAAACCTTTTATAGTCCAGTTCTTTTCTTCTGCCCAGAAAGAAGCTGATCCATCCGATATAAGCTGCTGCTCCGATGATATAAACAATAAACAGCCTGTAGTCATAGAATAAAAGGACAATGCTGAATATAATAAGATTGACTAATGAAAACAGAGTGTTCAGTGAAGAACTCGTTAAAAGCTGCTCGATTCGGTGATGATCATTGATCCGCTGCATGATATCTCCTGTCATTCTTGTATCAAAGAAACTGATCGGGAGTTTCATCAGTTTGATGAAGAAATCTGAAATGATGGAAATATTGATCCTTGCCGAAAGGTGTAGTAAAATCCAGCTTCGGATAATTTCAATACCCATTCTTCCCATAAACAACATGATCTGGGCTAAGAGGACCAGATAGATGAAGTTAAGATCCTGATTCTGAATCCCAACGTCCACAATACTTTGGGTAAGAAAAGGAAAGATTAAAGAAAGTAAACTTCCTGCCAAAAGGCCTACGGCCAGTTGTATGACAAGCGACTTGTATTTCAATAAATATTTGGAAAGAAATGAAAAACTGGCTTTACTTTCTTGGTCATCAAATTCCGTCTGGAAAAATGCCGGAGTGGTTTCTAAAATCAATACAATACCTTCTTCCGTTTTTTCATTTGCATTTTCGCCGATCCACAATTTAATGAATTCCTCTCTGGTGTAAGTTATTAAGCCATAGCCTGGATCAGAAACATAGACTTTGTTATTTTTATCAATTTTATAAACTACAACAAAGTGATTTTTGTTCCAGTGTACAATACAGGGAAGCGGTACTTCTTCAGCGAGAGATTCAAAATTAATCTGAACTCCTAAAGAACGGAAGCCCAGGTCTTCAGCTGCATCGCTTAAACCTAGTAAGCTGCTGCCCTCACGGGTCGTTTCTGAGAGATTACGAATTTGTTGTAGAGAAATGCTTTTTCCGTAATGTTTACTTACGATACGAAGGCATGTAGGACCACAGTCTTTAGAATCCGGTTGGCGATAGAAAGGAAAGGATTTCAATGATTATTTTTTTATTTATAAATAAGTTGCCGCCGGTCTGACGGCAACTATTTTATTCAAATCTTGTGGCTTAGAAATAGCAATATTTATTGCAAACTCTTTCACAGCCGGATAAGGTAACATCAGGATTGGATGAATTTGGATCAGCCTGACATGCTGCAAGTGTAGTGTAACATGCAGTTGCAGACTCCTGTCTCTGTACACATTCAACTGAAATTCCTCCCTTAATAGATTTCAAGTTTCCTCTTGATAACTTTTTTAGATTTTTCATTGTCAGGTTTGTTTTGTGCTTTTTAATTAAAATCCATATGCGGATACACATTCTCCTCCAACTCTGCAGCCCAATCTGTTTCCATTCTGATCCGGTGCAGACATTAAGCATGGAGCCGCATCAAAATTATTATGGCATAGTTGTGTATGTTCTTGGGTAAAACCACCTTTAACATTTCGAAGAGCTTCTCTTGAGATTTTTTTGAGATTTTTCATAATAAGATTTAGGATTAATTAACGACAATATTTGTTACATACTTGTATGCAGAGTTCATCAAGATTAGGATCAATATTAGCTTGACATGCACTTAGGCTTGAAAAACAAGTCATTGTTGCTTGGGCTCTTGCACATTCTTCAGTAATTCCCCCTTTTACGTTTTTCAAATTCTCTCTTGAGATTTTTTTTAAATTTTTCATAGTACTAATTTGTTTTAATTTGTTTTTATATTAAAAAGGACATTGATCGGCACTTCTGCACAGTCCATCAAATCTTCCTCCGTTTCTACAGCAGATGGATGTTCCGGGACAATAATCATCACCGGTCCTGCAAGCAATTCCGCCAATAACTGTTTTTAGCTGGCTTCTTTCAAGTTTCTTTAGATTTTTCATATCAATAAGTTTTTAGTTATCCGTAAATAGGATCCCAACAGTCTGATGGCTTGCACTGCGTTCCACTCATACATAAGACATTACAGCCTGACAGGCACATTACTTCGTTACGATTTGGGCAATACCATCCGCCCATACCGTCACTTACCGGCGGACCATAGCCACCCTGAATCATTCTCAGATCCTCTCTGGGGATTTTCTTTAGATTTTTCATTGTAATTAATTTTTAGATTTCCTACTCTTTTCAAGCTTTTCGGATTCCGCTTTAAATTTGTCCTAATATAGTGAATATTATATATCAAAAACTATTTGAGAATTAATTTCTTCATCCTCCGTTAATTCGTCGATGAAGTAATAGATATCTTCGCGGTCATATTTGTCAGGAAACTGGTAACCGTTGATTAAAATGATGGGTGTAAAATTAAGGCCTGCATTTCTGTTCTCTGTCGACATTTCAATAAGGGGTGTCAGATCTTCATTGTTTGAAGCGGCTCCAGCTTTTTGTCTTATTTTATTTTCGTTTTTGTTTTCAAACCAGTATTCAACCAGATGTAAAAATTCCTGCGTCGACTTGTTTTTATAAGTATACATGAAATCTGACATAAGATGGGTGAACTTTTCATTCTGCTTGTCAGGGGTATAATTAAACCTCATCTGTACGGAAATCTCATTCGGATATTTACTCAGTAAATTTTCCATGATTTTGTGTGCATCTTTACAGAATCCGCAATAGGGATTGGAAACAATCGAAAGGTGAAGCTTGGCGTCTCTGTTTCCTACAAAGAACGTTTCATTATCACTGAAACTTATTTTTTCATTTTCCACAAGTTCTCTCTTGAACAGCTCGTAGTTTCTTTTAAACCTTAAGTTTTTGGCATTAGATTTTTGCAGGGTCTCTTTATCTTGAAGGGTATTATTTAAATATAAGACTACCGAAAATACAGCAATCCATAAAATAAGGCTTAGTAAAGCAGTCCGTATATCAAATACAGCATTTTCAAACAATAGAAGTCCTACAAACAATTGGACAATTAATACAGAGATAATCAGCAGGCAGACGCGGCAAAATGTTTTTTCTATGAATCCCTGAATATATAGCGAATAGCCAATTGCAATAAGAGAAGCGAAGGTGAATCCTTTGATGATAAATGACGTAGCAGGTAAAAATAATCCCAGAACGGTTATTCCAATAAAATAGATTAATGAAAAATCAGAGAATTTCAAACCTAGAATTCTGGTTTTATCCTGATTGATAATTTTATTACAGGAATTTACATTTTGATTTCCGGCGGCATCCCCGCAGATACTCCCGATAACGTTAGAAGTATTTCCAAATTTCTGATTGAAAATTTCCAGGGAAATATAGACTCCTGCCAGAGAAAGAATGGTAAAGATAGCTTCGTACCATGCCTGGCTTGTAATAGAATAAAGTAAAATTACTGCAAAAACAGCATAGATAAAAGGTTTGTAACTCGTAACAGATTTACTTTCCACTTTATCTTTTTCAAAAAGCAAAACAAAATCTGTGGATTTTTTGTAAAGCTCATCTTTATTTAATGTTTTTGCTTTGTCGGAATATATTGAATATTGGCTGCCATTTTTCTTTACTAATGAAAACGAGTTGTCAACAATGGCAATAAATTCTTCCGGCAGCTCGTCCCAATATTCTTTATCCAATTCATAGGCATCGTTTCTTACGCCCATGAAATTAAGAGTATCACTGAAGGCTAATGCTGAAGGGTAGTTGGGATGTGAGTTGAACTGAAAAAGAAACTCTTGTTTGTCGAGTTTTAAATGGTTAATAAGTTTGTCCAATAGCATATTAATATTTTTCATCTAAAATAAGCAGATGTTTGAAAAAAACAAATACTTTTTTCAAATTAACGTGATTTATAATTGTTTTATTGTTTACAGGTATGCTATATGCGACTAGCGAGTAATAGATTACATTTTATTATTTTATAAAATTCTGTAAGTCTTTAGCTGTAGATAAGCCGACTGTTGCCTTTATGATCTTAAAATCATTATCAACAAGAACCGTATAAGGAATCGCCCCGTTCAGCCTGAAACGCATCTGGACTTTTTCGTAATCCGGATCTTTTTCATTGATAACGAATTGCTTCCAGTTCATCTGCTCTTCTTTTAAAGCTTTTTTCCATGCATTTTTATCTGTATCGATGGAAATTGAGATAAATTCTAAATCTGAATCCTTACTGTTGTAAATTGTCTTTAAAAAAGGAATCTCCTGTCGACAAGGTCCGCACCAGCTTGCCCAGAATATAACCAGATGTTTTTTATATCTGAAATCGAGAACCGCAGATTTTTTGCCGGTAGTGTCTTCAAGCAAAGGCATCGCCGAATTCTTTTCATTAGATCTTTTCTTATTATAGGCAGATAGTTTTTTAAAAGATTCACTTTCCGTAATATCCCCTTTGAATAGCTTTAAAAATTCATCGACCTGTTGCGGTGAAAAGCTGTTTTTGTTGTCCTCAATATTATATAATAGATGATAAGAAAAGGGATATTGTTTAATTTTATTTTCTATTAATATGATATTTTTTGAATTAGTATCATCAAATAAATCACAATCGATATTATACAAAGCATTCGTCTGCATTCCGGCAGAAATTTTTGGGCTTGTCACAATTTTGTATTTAGGATCTAGAGTCAAATCCTTTGGATTAAATTCCTTTAACTGACCATTAATTGAAATAATAGAATCAGAAAAGAAATATTGAGACTGACAACCCGATCCTTTGTAGTTAGCATTAGTGGGAAAGGAAAAGGATCTTTTTATCCCATTATGATCTATATGTTCTATTCCTAAATATTGTGGCTCAGCAGTTTTCCGGATGTATATTATTTTAAATTTTCCTTTTTTCGTTTCTACACTATCTATACGGTTATTATATTTGTCTTTGTACAAATATAGTGTACCATCCTGTAGATTAGGAATATTGCCTTGGATTACAGTTTTATATTTATTATTACTACAAGATAGAGTAAAGAAAGCAATAATTAGTGATAATAGTAATTTATAATTCATAACTCATAATATTTAATTATAATGAAGTTTGCCACAACTTGGCAAACTTCATATATTTAATTATAAAGGTGAAAATTTAAGTTAGCATCTTGATTGACCACCATTAGACGTGACATTAGTGTGCCCTAAACCTGTATCACAATAACTGCTTTTAACTGGTACGGAAACATCACCAACCTGTTGCCATTCTACCGTAGTAACACATTCTCCGTCTCTTCTAATCCACTGTCCATCAGTTGATTGTATAAAGTGAGAACATGCCCGTCTTCCACCAAATACATCTTTCAAATCTTGTCTTGAAAGTTTCTTTAAATTTTTCATTTGCTTTATTTTTTGAATTAATAATTTGCTTTCGCCATACAATCCCTGGCATGGGTTTCACTGATCAGTAGTTCAAAATATATCTGTACATATATACTTTGAGTTTTTAAAAGCGCTTTATCAATATTGAATTTTCAAATCTATAAAATTTTTTTTCACTTTGTATGGATAAAATTTGCGATTTTTTTGCGATTCTTAAACATTTCGCTTGCAAAATTTGCATTCAGTTTTATACATTTGCTGAAAACCACAAAAAATGATACAAGGAAGATTAAGAAATCTCCGAAAGAAAAAAGGGATAAGCCAGAAAGAAATAGCAAGAATATTATCTATAGACATTTCTAGCTATTGCCGTAAAGAAAACGGGAAATCGAAAATTCATGATGATGAGTGGGAGAAACTGGCCACCATCTTAAATGTTTCTGCTGATGAGATTAAGGAAAAAGAGAATAGTGGAATGGTGTATGATGACAATCCAACATCTAGTACAAATTCTGGAAATTATAATCAATATTTTAATCTTCCCAATTCAATACTTGAAAATTTGCATGATTACATAAGCATTCTGAAACATGAAAATGAATCTTTAAAAGCAGAATTAGAAAAATTGAAATATAAATAATAAGCATCAGCCAGGATGCTTTTACTTTTTGTAGGAATGCAACATTATGATTATGATATTTCACTTTAAGAGGATTTTTTTTGACTTGCCGTCTAATCATATTCTGAAAATAACTAAAAAATTCATTTATGCTAAACGGCGTTTGATCTTATACTGTATTTTTCAATTGCTGTAAATCCCAATGATCGTCTGATCAAGTATTTATGTCTATCAATAATGAGTGAGTAGTTCTATTAACTTAATGAAAAGTTTGAAAATTCTTAAAGTTTTCATAAAGTTTTAAAAAACAGTTTAATTTTTTTTTTTATTCTGAAATATATTGTACTTTTACAAAGCCTTGAATGAGGGAACAAGTCAAGGTAATAAATTTTTTTTCATCATTTGTGTTTTTAGAATCGTATCGCCTGATACGATTCTTTTATTTTATACCCTTTCGTAATTTAATAAAAGATCAATGAAATAGGAATAGGTAACGGATCCTTCCTGTTGATTACTCTTTAAAAAAAGGTTATTGGTAAATCCGAAAAAATCATCGAGCCAACCCTGATGTTGTAATACAAATGCTTTTTCATAAGCTCTGTCTCTCTTCATCTGAGGGGAATAATTTTCCAGCATTGTTTTTACAAATTCCGGATCTTTTTCTACAATAAAATTCAGCAGGCTTTTTAAAGTAAAATATTCTGTGCTGTAACGCAGTTCCGAGTTTTTAGAATTGATGCCGATCAGATAACCTACAAAATTGGCTTCCTGTTCCCGGGCAAAACCGAGCTGATGAGAACTCTCGTGAGCCGATGTAAAAGGAATATAAGTATTGGGCAACTGCGAATTGTACTGCGCTTCTGCGGTAAACGGATTATAATATCCCAGAATACCTGTAAAGCTCATTACGTTTCTGAAAAGACTGGGTTTAAATGAATTGACTTCAGGAGCTTTTTTACCGGAAATGGATTTTGGAAGACTGGCCTGCCCGGCAAGAATTTCTTTTTGTATGGATCTTAGATCTGTGATAATAAAAATTCCGTTTCGGTCTTCCTTCACCAGACTTCTGGTTTTTTTACACTTTTCCAGGTATTTTAGAGCCAGAACTTTTGCTTTTTCAGTAGTTGGTTCTTCCTGAGTAGAAAGTTTTTTGATGATTGGCGTCTGGAAATACAGCATTCCCCAGAATATCTGATATAGAAAATAGAAAATATTAACCCCAATTAAAAGGGTAAGGAGAGAAAAATGCCTGCGTTTCTTTTTAAATGAAATAACAATATAATAAAGGAGAAAAACTCCTATCAGGATATAAAAAACATCTCCGAAGGAAAACGGGATCCACGCAAAAACTGCCTGATGGACTTCCTTCTGAATTTCAAAAAAGCTTTCAAAAAAAGAAACTACCATTGCTGATTTTGAAAACAGGTAGAACAAAAGAAATTGGGCAAGTAATATACCTGCCCAACATCTTTTCTTATGTATTATTTTTGTTTTATTAGTGACCACTGCCTTTTGTGATTTTGTCAAGATCAATTCCCTGGGATTTCAGGATTCCGCTTACTCTTATGGCGTAGAAAGCAAGATAAGCAAAACAAATTACTCCTACAATATAGCTGAAGTGAATATTGGTAAGATCGGCAACATATCCCTGGATCAGACTGACGATACCGCCTCCCATAATCATCATGATTAATAAACCGGAGCCTTGGTTGGTGTGTTTCCCAAGACCATTGATCGCGAGGGCGAAAATACACGGCCAAAGGGTAGAGCAGAATAAACCGACACTTGTGAATGCATATACGGAAACCATGCCGTCGGTAAACATACCTATTAATAAAGAAGCGATACCTGCTACCGAGAAAATCAGAAGCATTCTCGCTGGATTTCCTTTGCTTAAAATATCACAGATGATCATTGCAATAATAATCAGTCCATAAATGTAGAAGTGGGAAAGATCGTGCTTGGCAATGGCATTTACCAGTAAAAAAACACCGAAAGCCAGGTAAGGCGCCAGGAATCTTAATACTTTTTTGAATCCTGCACTGATGTCAAAAGCTTCAACGGCACCGGTCCATCGGCCGATCATCAGAGAAGCCCAGTATA
This sequence comes from Chryseobacterium sp. SORGH_AS_0447, assembly GCF_030818695.1. Taxonomy (NCBI): domain Bacteria; kingdom Pseudomonadati; phylum Bacteroidota; class Flavobacteriia; order Flavobacteriales; family Weeksellaceae; genus Chryseobacterium; species Chryseobacterium sp. SORGH_AS_0447. The sequence continues at coordinate 837,665 of NZ_JAUTAR010000001.1, forward strand.
AAGAAATGTAAGGCGCTACGTCTTTGGTTTCGAAATTCAGGTTTTTTTCCATGTAAGCAGGAAGATTACTTGCCGTAGAAACTTCTACTCCTACATAAACGAAAATAGCAATCATTCCCATCACAAGCTGCGGATAGGCCAAAGCCGATTTGCGGTGTTCTCCTTTTACAACATCATCCGTATTTTCCGTGTTTGTCGGGGTTACAGCTGGAAGCGAAGAAAATTTCAGCATAATAGCTACCAAAACAAATGCTACTCCTAAAATTAAATAAGGAACTTTCACACTTTCAACACTTACATCATTCGTAGCTGCCGCTGCCGATCCGAAGATGGCAAAAGAGACGATAAGTGGACCGATGGTTGTTCCCAGGTTGTTGATTCCTCCCGCCATGGTCAATCGCTGAGATCCTGTTTCGGAAGGTCCTACCTCAATAGCTAAAGGGTTGGCCACGATCTGCTGGAGCGAAAATCCAAGCCCCACAATGAACAGTCCTGAAATCATCAACAGGAAAGAGTGCAGGTTGGCGGCCGGATAGAACAGCAAAGTTCCTGCGGCAGAAATCAGAAGCCCTACGATAAGCCCGTTTTTGTATCCGATTTTATTAACGAGATCCTGCTTTAATCCTGCAGAAATAAGCATATAAATTAAAGAACCCACCGTATACGCTACATAGAAGCAGATCTGCACAAGCATACTTTCGGTTTGGGATAAATTAAAGGCTTTTTGGAAAACAGGGATCAGGATGTCGTTACTTGCAGCGATGAATCCCCAGAAGAAAAATACAGTCACCAGCGGAACGAATTGTCCCCAATTAGTTTGTTTAGAATAATTTGACATATTTGTTGAAAATTTCTGAAAACAAATATATATTATTTCTACTAATTATGGTGTTGAAGCAATGTTTTTTTTATTGTCTCAAATGAAGACAATTTAAGCTCTTTCGGCGATGCGGAAGGGGGAAGAATCCCATTGAAATAGACCTTGGCTTTTCCTGGATATCCTTTGGCTTTATCAAACGGGAACATTTCCTTTAATCCGATAAACGTAAAGATAACGATCGGTGAATTGTGCTTCGAAGAAAGGGTGAATGCGCCATCCTTAAATTCATCCAGAATAATAGAAGTATCGTCCGGAACGCCTCCTTCCGGAAAAATAACGATGCTGTTGCCTTCTTCCATTTTTTCGGCACACCTTCTGTAAACATCTGCACGGCTTCTGGCACTTTTCCGGTCTACCATGACACATATCCTTTTATAGATGGTCCCGAAAATCGGTATTTTTACCAGCTCTTTCTTACCTACAAAACAGATCGGGTGCTCACAGAGAATGCACATCAGCATAATATCCATGATCGACGTATGGTTTGAAATAAAAACATACTGCTGGTTCTTATCAAGTTTCTGCTGGGAAAGTTTCGTTAGTTCATACCGTAAACCCATTCCGTAAAACATGCAGTAGCTCCAGCAGCGTATAAATACATAGGCGTATTTATAATGTTTTTTACTGAATGATAAAAGATAAACCGGGATCCCGAACAGAATCGTAAAGACAAAGGCGAGGATCATCATCCATACTCTCCAGAGGTAATTTAAAATCTTTGTCACTGCTTATCCGTTAAAAATTACTTTTTTCTTTACTGAATAATTCAGGATCGATACCAGCAGGATGGCGGCGATCTTACTGATCATTTCCGGACTCAGCGTGTAAATCATCAGATCGATATTATCCTTAAATATATAACTGTAAAAAATCTGGAAAAAGGCGAGGCTTAACAGGGTGGAAATAAAAGATACCAGCATAAAATAAGCAAACTCCTTTTTCTTTGAGTGCTTTCCCCGCTCAAATACAAACCAGATGCTCAGGAAATAATTGCTGATGATCCCGCAGCTGGTTGAGAAAATATTGCTCAGCGGATAATGGATCCCGTGAAAATTGGTTTCCCGCGTAAAAAATTGGGGCAGAGAGGTACTGAAGAATTTGAAGCTCCCGATTTCTACAATGGCGCTCAGCCCTCCGGCAATGATGAAGAACAGCACCTGTTTCTGACGTAGTATTAAATCTCTCATCCGATTTTTATGATATGCAAATTTATAACTATATGTTAAACACTTAAAAAAAGATGTTAAATATTTTTTTTGATTCGAAATTATTTCTAAATTTAGTTTTCGGAAAGATGCAAGCGCAACCTGATAATAAATTAATTTTCAACTGTTTATGTTGACGGTTTTTTCCTATCTTGTCATATGACCCCAGTCATATCATCAAAAATTTTTAACGGTCCCATTTAATAATATTTGTATGAAACGTCAAAACAAATACAGAAAATTCCAGCTTCAGCAGCAGAATATTGAAGCTTTAGAAAGAGAAAATACCCGCTTCAAACGGGTTTACTCCGAATATGAAAATATGTCCAACGAACTCTGGAACCTCGAAAACTCCAGCGGCGAACCGGTACCCGATGATTTTATCAATGCCATGATCCTTCAGACCTCCTACCTTGAAGAAGAGATCGAAGACTGGCTGATTCAGTTTAACGATAACAAAGCAGAGCTAAAACAATGAGGATGAATTTTGTACTGGATTACTAAAAAGAGAACTTACTGAAATGTTGGTTCTCTTTTTTTATTTTATAGTAGTATCAGTAATGTCCTGCTAATAAAAAACATTTGGTATTCGCAATGTCATGCTGAGCCTGTCGAAGCATCCGCAAACTTACTTACTTTTTAACGCTTCAATCTCCGCTTTGAGATCTTTAATCTGCTGCTCGTAAACCTCAATCAGCTTTTTTGAAACCTCAGAGTATTCGTAGTAAATATTTTCATTGTCGACTGCCTGGTAGCCTGTTGCATTTTCACGGATCTCTTGGTTAAAATTTTTTTGAGAATCGGTTTCTAATAATTCATTCAGCGGGGTTTCCAGGATTTTGGAAATATCCACCAGCCTTTCTACCGTCAGTTTTGTTTCACCCGTTTCTATTTTGCGGTAAGCGGAAGTGCTGAGATCCAGATCATGCGCCATGTTCTCGTAAGAAAAGCCTTTCTTGCTTCTGATCTCTGCGATCTTCTTAATAATCTTTTCCATAATAGTAAAAATATTTTTCGTAAAAGTAATAATTTTTCCGGAAAAGTGTGTTGTACATCAAGGAATTTACTTTAGTATTGCAGAAAATTAATAATCAAAAAACATGATGAAAAAAATCAATTTTCTGTTTTCGTTTCTGCTGATACTGTTTCTTTCTAATTGTAGATCGGAGGATCTTTCCGAAAAAGACAACCTACCGGGATTACTTGGAAAATTTACTTCGAGAAAAATATTGCCATCAGAATTTCAAAAAATTGACGGATTAAATGAAAAGTTTGGTAAAAGTGAAAAATTTCTAGCTCAAAAGCTTTCTACTGGAAAAAATATAATGGATGGAGCTGTAATAGACTCTGCTTATGCTTTAGAAGCAACAGATGGTAATATCGTTTCATATACTTTTCCTGTCTACAGAAGTAATCAAAAAGGGTATTTTGAGAATTTGGTTCTTCAGAAAAAAGTAGGTGAGCATAACTTCAAATCTCTTTTATACAGATATCAACGTATCGGAGCAAGTAAATATAATACGCAAAATATTGAAGTTTATAATCTGGATACTATTACTTCAAGCGTAGTCGGCAAAATAAAGTATACCACCGTATCTTCTGCAACCGGTTGTTTTGAATTCCAGACTACAAGTGCTGACTGTGGTTTTAAAGGTCATCATACCAATGGACAATATTGCCCTCAATCCGGCAGCTATATGCCGTATGATTATGTAACTGTTTTCGACAATTGCCCACAGAGTGGAGGTGGTGGAAGCGGAGGAGATGGTACTCCTGGCAATAATAATCCATCTCCGGGTGGAGGGGGTGGAAATTATGGTGCAACAATTCCCATTCCCAATTATCCTAGATGGGGGATATGCAGTGAGAGAACCGGTGCCCACTGGGATGCATTTGGCCTGAATTCAGATCAGTTAGCCTTTATTAATGGCTATGCCCAAAATGCACTCCGTGGTGAGATGGTGTCATTTTTGGGAAATAATGAAGTTTTTACCTTCGATTGTGACGCTCCCAGAACCATCTCACCTGAAGTAAAATCTGTAGGGCTATGGATTATTAATTCGGCTATGACAAATCCGGACTTTCTGAATTCAGAATTCTGGGCAGATTTTGTGAATGGCAATTTGCAGGTACAATTAGCTGCCATTAGCTATTTATCTCAAAATAATTTAAGCTGGTCACAAGCAGAACAAACAATTAGTTCTATAATAACATTCGTAAATGAAAACCCTGACACTGATGACATACCGAATATTTTCAATCGTGTACAAGCTTTAGACAATGCCTTAACTCAAAATCCTAATTTATTGTTGGACATTCCTTGTGGGGAATTATCTAAATGGCAAGAATTGGCAACACATCCTGTTCCTGTATCTATTAAAAATCGACTTTTCCAAATCAATGGGCTTACGCATTGGTATCAAGACGATTTCGCAATACAAAATTTAGATTTCGCATCTGGGCCAGGAGTAAACATGGACTTATTTCCAATCAGAATTACGAGTATGCCATTTAAACCTGGAACAAATCAAAAATATACACATGCTGAGTTTTTTGATTTTTTCCGAAGGAATATTAATCAATTCGCTGAGAGTTTTACTCCAATTGTTGATAGTTCTTATGGTATTGATGATACAGCTTTATGGTTTTCAAATAATCCATTAGGTGCATTAATCCATATAGAAATACCTGGCGATAATGGAACTGTTGTTTGTTCTGGATACAATACACAAGCATGGATATTTACCACAATCAAAGCTCCAATTACTTTGGATGGTCTACATCCTGTTAGCGGAAATAGACTTTTTGGATATTATGAAGACTCTAATGGTTTTATGTATATTTACACAAGAGGAGTTGATAGATTTACAAAACCATTAGGAAGCGTAGCAATTAACTATTTAGCTGAAAACTATGCATTTTCAAAGGCTGATGAATTATGGAAGGGTATGCAATCTAAATTAGAGAATTATATTAATTCTATTCAAAATGGAGGTTTAGCAAATAAACTAGAGCCTAAAACTTACAGACCTGCATATGCAAAAGTCAAAGAGTACTTAAAAGGTCAGACCCCATTATCAAGTCTGGGATGTCACTAAAATTTTTATTATGAAATTTGTAGAAAATTTACACAAATTAATATTAGTAACACTTAGCTTTATTTTTGCAAAAAATATTCTGCAGATATTTTTTGGAATAGTTAGTAATTCTCCTAATAAACAATATGATAGTCTAATTCTAATTAATCCTTCAAACTTTACTGGATCAACCTTAGAGTTTTATTTTTTTTATTTTTTTCTTTATGAGATTTTGATTATCGGATCAACTGCCTATTTATTATTATACATCGCTTTATTTTTCATAACTAAAAAATTAGGAAATAGTCTTTGGTTACAAATATTATATTTATTATTCACCTATTTTATTGCAACAATATTCTATAATACATCAGTAAACTTCTTCTGTATATTAATAAGTATAATATTAGGTGTTTTAAATTGGAATATTTTTAAAAGATATATTAAATAAATATGAAAGAAAAAATTTTGTTTATACTACTATTAGTAATCAACATCAACATAGATTCACAGATATTCAAAGAACCTTATTATTTTGTTGGCCCCGACGAAATGCACGTCTATAAAAAATCGAATGATACCTTATATACATCAACAGCATTTTCTGTAAAGTTGCCGGAAACCACAAAATATAGAGAGCATTATAAAATTTGGAGTGTAAAAGAAAATCCATCTGATATTACTATAATGAAGCTGGAAAATCTTGACAGTATTCCATTAACAACGGACCCATATCCTGAAGACAGATTCAGAATTTTTGTATTTAAGAAAAATAGTGAGAAGGAGGCGGTGTTAATTAATGACATCGGCCATTTAACAAAACAAGAACTGGCGAATTATAATACAGATACAATTCAGTCAAAAAAGAGTATAGGTATGAAATTATATAGCTTGTCTTATATGAAGGAATTAATGAAACTGAAAAAAGTTGTTAGTAAAAGTGATGTTGATAAAATTAATAATGAGCTCAATAATCCCAAGTATTTAAATCTTATAGAAGACTACAAGAAGGAAAATAAATTGTTTGATCCATACGCTTCGATTCTAGCTGCGGATTTAATAAATACTGCTTGCTTGAATCTTGGATATAGTCCGATCGGAGCGAGTTTTTCTATGAATATTATTAATTCTGATAAAAAAGAGAAAGAAAAAATAATTAAAGAATTTTATAAACGATTAAGTCAATAAAAAAAGAAAGATTCCAGGAATTCCTGGAATCTTTCTTTTTATGGATTATTATGATCTTTTTGATGATACTTTAAAAATTGTCTGTTTAATTTAAATAAGAAGTGTAATAATCAAAACCACAAATACTTATCCCTGAAACGCCTCATGAATAAATAACTGAATAAACCCAGAATTCCATCGGTTCAAGACAGGCAACAGACTTGATAAATAACACATATGTCATGTTCATAATCCGTCATCTTACAAGATAAATTCATAATTTAGCATCCTTAAACTAAAATGGAAATTATGGTTGCTATTGTTGATAGTGGTTCTACGAAATCGGATTGGGTGATTCTGGATGATTTTAAAAAAGTCTTCCTCAAGACGGAGACCATTGGTTTCAATCCGAATTTTATCAGCAAAGAACTTATTGTTCCGGAAATCGAAAGCAATACCAGCCTTACAACGGTTAAAAATTCCATCAAGAAAATCTATTTCTACGGTTCCGGATGTGGAGTACAGCAGAACTGCGATACCATTATCGAGGAACTGGGCCGGGTATTTACCCATGCGGAAGTTATTGTAAAAGAAGATCTTACGGCAGCTGCGTATGCTGCTTATCGCGGAAAGCCTGCTATTGTATGTATTTTAGGGACAGGTTCCAATTCATGTTATTTCGACGGTGAAAACATCAAAATTCAGTTACCATCATTAGGTTTCCTGGTAGGAGACGAAGGAAGCGGAAGTGCTATCGGGAAACAGTTGGTACGCAGATTCTTTATGCAGAAGCTTCCCGAAGACCTTTCCGTAGAATTTGAAAAAACGTATAAGCTGACGGTAGATGAGGCATTGAAAAACATGTATCATACAACACGGCCGAATGCGTATCTTGCCGATTTCAACAAGTTTGTAGTAGAAAGGAAAGATCATCCGTACTTTCAGAAAATGGTTTTTGAGGAAATGCTCAACTTCTTCGATTATCAGGTGCTTCCTTATCGGGAATCAAAAGATGCTGAGGTTAATTTCATTGGTTCCATTGCTTATTATTACGAAGATATTTTACGTTCTGCTGCGTCAGAGCTTCATCTGGAAGTAGGACAGATCGTCCAGAAGCCCATCGAGAGCCTGGTCGATTACCATATCCGGTATATTCTATAATTTAAATAACAAAATTCATTATATGTCAAACAAAACCCACCGCGACGAAAAAAACTTTAATCAGGCCGCGCTAGATTATCATAAAGCCGAGCCTAAAGGTAAGATCGAAGTGATCCCTTCAAAACCGCACTCATCTCAGAGAGATTTGTCATTGGCTTATTCTCCGGGGGTTGCAGTTCCTTGTATGGAAATTCACGAGAAGCCTGAAACCGTGTACGATTACACCGGGAAAGGCAATCTGGTAGCTGTTATTTCCAACGGGACGGCAGTTCTTGGATTGGGAGATATCGGGGCAGAAGCTTCGAAGCCTGTGATGGAAGGGAAAGGTCTTTTGTTCAAAATTTTTGCCGATATCAACGTGTTTGATATTGAAATCAATGAAAAAGATCCTGATAAATTTATCGATATTGTAAAAGGAATTGCCCCGACATTCGGAGGAATCAATCTGGAAGACATTAAAGCACCAGAAGCATTTTATATCGAACAGCGATTAAAGGAAGAGCTGGATATTCCGCTGATGCACGACGACCAGCACGGAACGGCGATTATCTCTGCGGCAGCCCTTATCAATTCCCTTAAAATTGCCAATAAAAAAATCGAAGAGGTAAGGATGGTAGTCAACGGAGCGGGAGCTGCGGCCATTGCCTGTACCAACCTTTATATTTCTTTGGGATTAAAAAGAGAAAACGTTTTGATGTGCGACAGCAAAGGTGTGATCAATCATAAAAGAGAAAACCTTACCCCGGAAAAACTTGATTTCATCGTTGAAACGGATATCGATACCCTTGAAGATGCTGTAAAAGGCTCGGATGTCTTTGTAGGACTATCCAAAGGAAACGTAATGACGTCTGAAATGCTGCTCGGGATGAATGAAAACCCTATCGTTTTTGCTTTGGCCAACCCGGATCCGGAAATTGCCTATGATGTTGCGCTGGAAACCCGTAAAGATGTTATCATGGCAACCGGAAGAAGTGATTATCCGAACCAGGTGAACAACGTTCTCGGATTCCCTTACATTTTCCGTGGAGCACTGGATGTCCAGGCAAGAGGAATTAACGAAGCCATGAAGCTGGCTGCCGTTCATGCAATTGCAGATCTGGCGAAAGAACCTGTTCCTGAAGCGGTCATTTTAGCATATAACGTTCAGAACTTACAGTTTGGAAGAGAATATTTTATTCCGAAGCCATTTGATAACCGATTAATTACCAAAGTTTCAAGTGCTGTAGCCAAAGCAGCCATCGAAAGCGGAATTGCCAGAAAAACCATTACTGATTTCGAAGAGTATGAAAACAGTCTTCTTGACAGAATGGGAAGAGACGAAAAGCTCGTGAGAATGATGCAGAACCGGGCTAAGGCAAACCCGAAAAGAATTACCTTGGGAAATGCTGAAGAATACAACGTTCTGAAAGCAGCCCAGATTCTGTATGAAGAAGGAATCGCTTATCCGATCCTTTTGGGAAATAAAAAATATGTCACAGAGCAGATGGAGCGTTTCGGAATCAACATCGATGTTCCGATTATCGATCCGAGTGATGACGATCAGAAAGCCAACAGAAAAAAATACAGGGAAACCCTTTGGAAGCTTCGTCAGAGAAAAGGGATGAACGAATATAAGGCTAAAAGATTCGTGCGCCAGAGAGATTATTTTGGCCCGTTGATGCTAAAGCATGGAGATACGGACGGTTTGATCGTCGGATTCTCAAAAAATTATGTTTCTACATTAAGACCGGTGCTGGAAGTTATTGAAAAAGATAAAGGCGTAGATAAAGTAGCTGCCATGATGATGATCTTATCTGAGAAGAAACCGATCTTCTTTGCCGATACCTCCATCAATCAGAATCCTACTGCTGAAGATCTGGTGAACATTGCTAAAATGGCGGAATTTACCGTAAAATCTTTTGCCATCGAACCGAGAATCGCGATGCTTGGATTCGAAAACTTTGCAGCTATTTCCGAAACATCGAAAAAAGTAGCGAAAGCCGTAAGCATTCTTCATGAAAAATATCCGAAGATGATCGTGGATGGAGAAATTCAGCCGGATTTTGCTATGAATGCAGACCATTTAAGCGATTATCCTTTCTCAAAACTGGGAACAATACCTGCCAACACCTTTATTTTCCCGAATCTTGAAAGTGCCAACCTCTCTTACAAAATCATTAGGGGAATGAAAACCGCCCAGGTTATCGGACCGATCCTGATGGGATTAAAGCAGCCGGTACACGTGCTTCAGATGCGTTCCAGCGTGGATGAAATTGTAAACCTGGCTACTATTGCAGTGCTGGATGCACAGCGCAGAGAAAAGAAAGACAAGAAATAATTTATTTTAATTATATAACATTAAAGACTCCTGCCCAGGAGTCTTTTTTTTGAATAACCTCTAAAATCCCTTCGGAACTTGCTTGATGTGTTTAATAACTCTTCGAAATGAATGTAGCAACCTTGATAATTATTTCATTCATATTTCCAGGTCAATTCCGAAGTTTCCTGTATTTATGCCTCATCATTAAAATTTTAAATAAAAATTAAGTTAAAAATCATTCACCCATGAAATGAAAACATTAGTTAGTTTAATTTGCTATATTTGGGTGCATAAAAATTAATAATGATATTTTCACTACAAGGCATTGTTCAGGAACTTACGCCTACTTACGCAGTGATCAATGTGCAAGGCGTTGGTTACTATGTAGGTATCAGCCTAATGACCTCACAAACACTTACTGTAAACAAAGAAACCGTACTTTTTATTCAGCAGATCATCAGGGAAGATGCGCATTTACTGTTCGGATTTAAGACCCGTTCGGAAAAAGAAATGTTTAATCTGTTGATAAGCGTTAATGGAGTAGGTGCCGTATCAGCCCTTATTTTACTTTCCACGCTAAGCCTCGATGAGATCGCTTCGGCCATCCTTTCAAAAAACAGTGCGCTGATTCAGAAAGCCAAAGGAATCGGGGCAAAAACCGCTGAAAGGATCATTGTAGATCTTAAAGATAAAGTGCAGAAATTCAGCAATCCGGAAGAAAACATTTCTACCATTGCGAATAATAAAGTGAAGGAAGAATCGTTATCTGCATTAGAAGTTTTGGGCATTCCGAAACGGATGAGTGAGAAGCTTGCAGATAGAATCATAAAACAAGATCCTGACATTTCGGTCGAAGCGTTGGTAAAACAAATCTTAAAAAACATTTAAACATTTGGTGGCAAATTATAAATACCTCAACTTATTTCTTTTCCTGTCGTTTTTGCTGGTCTCGGTAAGTACCTTTGCTCAAAGGCGTCCTGCTGCACAGGCACAAGATACTGCAATCATCAAAAAAGATTATGAACTAGCCGATCCTACACAGTATGAGGCCTATTATGATATAAAGAGCGGGATGTATTTTGTATATCCCAAGATAGGAAATACAATAACCGGACCACCGACAGCCATGTCTCCCGAAGACTATAAGGAATTCATGATGGCGGCCCAGACAAAGGAATATTACAAAGAAAAATCCGACCGTTACAGCCTCATGTTCCGGAAAGACAAAAGTGATGCGGCTAGAAAAGGTTTAATACCTTCCTTACGGATCAACAACAGGCTTTTTGAGACCATTTTCGGAAGCAATAAAATTGAAATCATTCCATCCGGATATGCATCTTTCGATTTTGCAGGACTGTACCAGAAGATCGACAACCCGCTGATCCTGCCTCAGAACAGGACCAGTTTTACTTTTGATATCGACCAGAGAATTCAGCTTGGTCTCTTGGGAAAGGTAGGAGAAAATCTTCAGCTGAAAGCCAATTACGATACCCAGAGCGGTTTCGCATTTGAAAACAGGATGAATCTCGTCTGGCAGGCCAAAGGAAGTTGGAAAGACCTTCAACAGAAAGGCCTGAACGATGTCGACAAGCCAAGTGCCGGAGGAGAAGATAAAATTATCAAAAGAGTAGAATTCGGTAACGTCAATATGCCATTGTCAACCAGTTTGATACGGGGCTCGCAGTCATTATTCGGGGTAAAGACCGAATTCCAGTTAGGAAAAACTTACGGAACCGTTGTGCTTTCCCAGCAGCAGGGAGAAGCCAGAAATATTACCGTTCAGGGTGGTGGGGTAATGAATACCTTTAAATTGAATGCGATTGATTATGAAGATAACCAGCACTACTTTTTAGGACAATATTTCCTGAACAGCTATGACAATGCTTTATTAAACTACCCGCAGATCAACTCCAAGATCAGCATTACCAGAATGGAAGTATGGGTGCTGGACCAGGGGAACAGCAATTTGCAGTACCAGAAAAGTATCGTCGGAGTAAGGGATTTAGGGGATGCTCCAGGCGTTTTGCCTAACAACGACCAGCCCGGCTTCGGACTCTATTCTGCCGTAAATGCCCTTCCGGGATTAAGGGATGCCAGTACCGCGTACAATGCTATCAAAGGGGCGACTCTTCCGGTAGCTTCCGGAGGAACAACCACCTATCAGGATGGAGAACATTTTATCTTTAATAAAAAGGCAAGAAGATTAAACACCAACGAATATATCCTGCAGCCGCAGCTGGGGTATATTTCATTAAATCAGAAATTAAATGACAACCAGCTCTTGGCGGTGTCATTCTCCTATACCGTAAACGGAAGCAATCAGGTGTATAAAGTAGGGGAGTTCTCCGAAGAAAGTACCGTACTGATGGCCAAATTGCTGAAACCGAATACAACAGTAAAGACTTCTTCCCCGATGTGGAACCTGATGATGAAAAACATCTATTCGCTGGATGCGGGACAGGTAACCCAGGATGGATTTATCCTGAATGTTTTATACCGCGATCCTCAGTCCGGAGGTAAAGTCAATTATCTTCCGGTAGCCAATAACCCGCAGGTAAACAATGTTCCTTTGATCAAATTACTCAACTGGGACAGGCTGAATGCCAACGGCGATTTACAGAGTAACGGAACCACAACCGGAGACGGAATTTTCGATTTCGTGAACGGAATTACGATCCGTCCGGAAACCGGTAGGGTAATCTTTACAAAAGTGCAGCCTTTCGGAAGTTATATCCAGAATGTCTTGGGAACCAATGATCCACAGTATGTATTCTCGGATCTTTACAGCCAGCAGAAGCAGGTGGCCACTTCAAGCAACCTGGCACAGCGTTATACCATCGAAGGCCGTTATAAAGGAACGCAGGGACAGGGGATCTCTTTAGGTGCCGTAAACGTTCCGCAGGGATCCGTAAAAGTTTCTGCAAACGGGGTTCAACTGACAGAAGGAATTGACTATACCGTAGACTACATGCTCGGAACCGTGACGATCATCAACGAGCAGGTAAAACAGTCTGGCCAGGCAATTAATATTTCTTTGGAAAACCAGCTTACGTTTAATACTCAGCGTAAGAGATTCCTCGGATTGAATTTAGAAAGAAGATTCAACGAAAACTTTATTTTAGGTGGAACGGTAGTCAACTATTCCGAGTCTCCGCTTACCCAAAAGGTAAACTACGGGCAGGAAGCCGTGAATAACACCATGGCCGGAATCAACCTGATGTATAATAATCAGCTGCCATTCCTAACCCGATTAACCGATAAAATTCCATTGGTAAATACTGAAGCGCCCTCCAACCTTAACTTCAAAATGGAGACGGCCTATTTGCTTCCGGGATTAAACAAAGGAATTAACGATCAGTCGTATATCGACGATTTTGAACAGACCACTTCAAAAATCACTTTGAAAGAGCCGACAGCATGGAGCTTAGCTTCAAAACCGGAAAAGAACCAAGCTGATCCTCTATTTACGGGAGCCGGTAAAAACAACGACCGCTCAGAAGGCTACGGAAGGGGTTTGTTATCATGGTATAATATCGATCCAAGATTCTGGGGCGTAGGTGGAAAAGCACCGAACGGCATCACGCCGCAGTCGGTTTCCAACCATGCATCAAGAAGGGTTCAGTTCTCCGAGATTTTCAACAATAGGGATTTCGTAGCAGGTGAGCAGACGTTTACCAATACCTTCGATATTTCATACTATCCGACAGAAAAAGGACCTTACAACTCAAATCCTGCAGCAGAAACTACAGCAGAGCGATGGGCAGGGATTATGAGACCGATTTCAGTATCTAACTTCGTCAATTCCAATATCGAATATGTGGAATTTTGGATGATGGATCCGTATGCTGATGGAAATACCCTGGGAACCGCACCAAAAATGTTGTTGCAGTTGGGTAACGTTTCGGAAGATGTTTTGAAGGATGGACAGATGCAGTATGAGAACGGATTGCCGACTCCTTCCGCACCTTCTGTAACCACAACTTCCAATTGGGGAACACAGCCTAAACAGCCGCCGATTTTGTATGCTTTTTCAAGTGAAGGAGCTGACAGGACTGCCCAGGATTTAGGATACGACGGATTAAGCTCAGATCAGGAATCTGCTTTATTCGGAAATACATTCGTTAATCCGGTAACCAATGTGAATGACCCTGCAGTGGATGATTTCGTATTCTATATGTCCGATAAATTTACCGGAAACCAGGCTTCATCCCTTATTCAGCGGTACAAATATTTCAGAGGACCAGAAGGAAATTCCCAGAGCAACTCATTGGAAGTAGCTTCTCAGACTCCGGATGCAGAAGATATCAATAAAGATTACAATCTGGATCAGACCGAAAGCTATAACCAGTACGAAGTGAATTTAGATCAGGGAAGCCTTGCTTTAGGACAAAATAACATTGTTGACGTAAAAACCGTTCAGGCAACTTTCCAAAACGGGCAGACTTCGCAGGTAAAATGGTATTTATTCAGAATTCCGGTTTCGCAATATGTAAACACGGCAGGAGATCATGATGCTTCCATCCTGAATAATGTACGATTCGCCAGATTATTATTAAAAGGTTTCGACCAGACTTCCACCTTAAGATTCGGAACGATGGACCTTGTACGTTCGGACTGGAGAAAATATCCAAAAAATATTGCGGCTACAGGAAACACAGGTGCCACTGATGAAGGTACGCTAACTACGAATAACGATAATTTTGAAGTAGGTAGTGTAAATATCGAAGAAAATGCATTGAACAAGCCGCCTTATGTTTTGCCTCCGGGAATCGACAGGCAGGTATTAAGCGGAAATGCAGGTGCCCAAAGACAGAACGAAGCTTCTCTCTACTTGAAAGCTACGTCACTTGTCGCTTCCGAAGCGAGAGGAGTATTTAAAAATACATCCCTGGACATGAGAAGATATAAAAAACTAAAACTTTTTGTACATGCTCAGGATCCTACAAACAGATCGTTCGGTTTTAATAAGGAGACCAAGTTCTTTATCCGTTTCGGTAGTGATGCGACAGACAACTATTACGAATATGAATCTTCATTGGTGATTACGCCATCTACCGCTACGACTCCAATGGAAATCTGGCCGATGGAAAATGACGTGGATTTAAATATCCAGGATTTTGTAGATGCTAAAATCAGAAGAGATAAAAATCATCCGACACAAATTGTACAACGATTAAAAGATGAGGTTTTTGATCCAGGAAATACCTTTAAAAGTCTTTATATCAAAGGCCGTCCGAGTTTAGGAAATATTACCACGATTATGATTGGGGTGAGAAATGGAAACGTCAGTGGAACAGGTCTCTCAATGGACCGGATTCTTTGGGTAAACGAAATCCGCCTCTCTGAAATTGAAAACGACGGGGGATATGCCGGAAATGCAAGTTTGAACTTTAACCTGGGAGATTTTGCTACGGTAAATACCAGTGCATCTTATACCTCGGTAGGTTTCGGAAATATCGATTCAAAGCCGGCGGAAAGGACCCAGTCGACCCAGTCGGCTTTCAGCATCAATACAGCTGTAAATGTGGATAAATTCCTTCCGGCGAAAAGCGGGGTGAAGATTCCGGTAAACTACTCTTATTCCCAGACCATCGAAGATCCGAAGTATAATCCGTTGGATACCGATGTCGAGTTTAACAAAGCCGCTAATAAGGAGCAGCTTAAGAAAGTTGCCAGAACTTATACCCAGCAGAGAAGTCTTGGAGTTGTGAATATGCACAAAGAAAGAATGAATCCGAACAGGAAGCCGAAGTTCTACGATATCGAAAACGTATCGGTAACTGCGGTTTACAATGACGATTATTTCAGGGATATTTATACCAAGAAAAATTACAGACAGTATCTGAGAGGGTATATCGATTACAACTATACCTTTAAACCTTGGGTAATTCGTCCGTTCAATAAAATGATCAGTGATACGGCGAAATCTACAAAGTATTTAAGATGGGTGAAGGAATTCAATTTGAATCCGATTCCAACGAGATTCTCTTTCAGAACTGAAGTAGACCGGAATTACAATGAGCTTGAATTCAGAAATATTGATGCGATCCTAAACGGGAATTACGGAGACGATTTCGGTGCGATCCGCAATAGGAACTTCTATTTCGGATGGCAGTATGGATTAGGGTTTAATTTTACCAAATCTTTAAAATTAGAAATCAATTCGGCAACCCGGACACTGAATGACAATGTTGATGTTAATACCATGGATAACACGGCCATTTTTGGAAATGTATTCAGAGCGGGAAGACCGGTGTTGTATAACCACAGGGTTCAGCTGAATTACAAGCTGCCGTTCCAGTATCTTCCGTATCTGGATTTTATCGATGCGGAATTAGGCTATGGCTTTACCTACAACTGGAATTCAAGATCTACAGTGCTTCTGGCTAGTCCGGATGGAAGCTTAGGATCGATCGGTCAGAATACCAACGTTATTCAGGCAACGGCAACGGCAGACTTCACGAAGTTCTTCGGTCAGTTTAAATATTTTAAAAACATTTCTGCGAAACTTCAGAAACGTAAGCAGGAAATAGATTCGTTAAACAATGTCTATACGCAGCAATGGGAGAAAAACCGGTATGCATACAAAAAGTATAAGTTCAGAAACCGATTGACTCCGCTTCAGAGCTTAGCTTATCTATTGACTTCCATGAAGCAGCTGGATATCAATTATTCTGAAAATAACGGAACTGTACTTCCTGGATTACTATCCGCTCCGAACTGGTACGGGTATGGACAAACCTTAGGTGGTCCTACCATTGGATTCCTTTTAGGTTCACAGGCTGATATCAGAAGAACCGTAATGGAGAATGGTTGGGTAAGTGATTCCGACTTTATGACGGATCCTTATATCCGGATGTCGACAAGAGAATTGCGAGCAAATCTTCAGATCATGCCGATGAATGACCTTCGGATCGATGTAAGTGCGCTGCATAATTACAACAGGAACTTTACCCACACCGGATTTAATTACAGGGATCCTGTGACAGGAGTCGCGAACCCGAATTATACATTTGCCAATGATTTTGTAACCTATTCCAATTCCGTAGTTTTATTAAAAACGGCATTTAAAGATGGCGCGGCCATTTATCAGGCGATCAGGCAGAATGCGCGGATACTTTCCCAGCAGATGCCGGGCGCATTGGAACCAAACGGATTTAAAGATGGATATGGAATTTCAAATGCGTATATTTTAATTCCGGCATTCAGAGCCGCGGTAGAAGGAAAGGCTCCTAAAGAGATGAGCAATCCTAGAAAAGCAGGACTTCCGATTCCGAACTGGAAGATTACCTATTCAGGATTGAAGAATATCCCGATCATCAACGGGCAGTTTTCGAAGTTCGACCTTTTGCATTCCTATCAGGCTACATATACCGCAACGGGAATCCAGTCGAGCATCGATTATTTCAACAGTCTGAATGCCTATGATGCTACCAGGAGGGATATTAATGATGATTACATCAATCCGTTTACTTTCGCTCAGGTGGGATATGTAGAAAACTTCTCACCGCTGATCGGAGTGGACATGACGATGAGGAACAATATCCAGTTCGGACTTCAGTACAACAGGCTGCGTACTTTATTGTTGGGATTGGTCAACCATACTTTAACGGAAGATTCCAATAGTGAATATGTAGTAAGAGTAGGGTATATCATCAGAAACTTCAGACTGGGAATGACGAACGTAGGAGGAAGAGGAAAGGCTAAAGGAAGTGATCTGAACATCAGGGGAGATTTCTCTTTGAGAGACAGCAAGACCAGTATTACCAACATTCTGCTGGACGATTCGCAGGTAACAGGAGGACAGCGATTACTGAACATTAAAGTTTCCGCAGACTACAATGTCTCTGAAAACCTTAACCTAAGAGTATTTTACGAGCAGATGACTTCCAAATACAAGATCTCGACGGCATTCCCGCTGTCAACGATCAGAGCGGGGATTTCCGCAACCTTTACCTTCGGGAATTCGGGAGCTTTCTAATTAGAACGAAAATAAATTTAATGGTCCTTCAAATTTTGAAGGACTTTTTTTTTGCCCGATATTTGAAGCTTCTGGAATTTTGAATACATTTGTACAAATAAAAAATTAAAAATGAACACACCATCAGAATTAAAGTACACCAAAGATCACGAATGGATCAGAATCAAAGGTAATGTTGCTACAATCGGTATTACAGACTTTGCTCAGGGAGAGCTTGGCGATATCGTTTACGTAGATGTAGATACTGTAGATGATGAGTTGGAAGGCGGTGCCGTTTTCGGAAGTGTAGAAGCTGTAAAAACAGTTTCGGATTTATTCTTGCCAATTTCAGGAAAAGTAATCGAGTTCAACACCGAGCTTGAAGATCAGCCTGAGTTATTGAACACGGATCCTTATGGAAACGGATGGATCATCAAATTGGAAGTTGCTGAAGGTGCAGATCATGCAGAATTGCTTTCTGCCGAAGAATACCAGGAGATCATTGGATAACCTTTCAAAAATATTCAGTAAGATTTTGCCCATTTATTGGGCATTTCTTACTTATATGCTCCTCCGACCGGGAGAAGAAAACCATGAATACTGGTTTATGTTCAACGGCATCGACAAGGTGTTGCACCTGAGCATATTCGCCGCATTAGGTTTTTGTTTGATAGCATCATTTCCCAAAATCAAATTTTCATATTATATTCAGATCATCCTGATCTATGCTTTTCTTACAGAGATTCTGCAGGAAGAAATGGGCCTCGGCCGATCCATGGAAACATTAGACGTGGTTGCAGATACCATCGGTTGTCTTATCGGATATTATACGTATAAACTTTCTATCAAAAGGTTTTTCTAATCATTCACTATTGATTCTTTACCAAGATCCTGACTTATCTATATTATCTTCATTAATCATTTGGTCCTTCTTAATAAATTTCAGCCAATCTAAGTGTTAAATAGAAAGTCTTATTCTTTCAGTATCCCAAAGCTCTATTACTAGAAAACTATTCAATTCCAATACTTTCATCCATACTTTACAAACTCTTTCAACTCTGCAACTCTACAACTTCTAATTTTTGTTTAGGAGCTATCTCCGGCTCTATGCTTATACTCCTCGCGCCTGGCTTTCCAGCGGCTGATCCTCCAGCTTTGCCTTTGCGTACTGTGGGGTAGCCGCTACGATCCGGGCTATGGTGGTCGTCTTTTATGACAGGCAGTCTATAACAATCTGTCTTTTCCCTTTTTCTTTAATATGAATGCATCTATCTTTTATACTAATTATGAACACCTATAATAAACACCAACCTCAAATAGCCTTAAGTCCTGCAGGGGCGGTTTACATCAGCCCCGGGCGCAGCCTGGGGTAAGAACAGTTATTTAATAAGTCGAGCCCTGCAAGGGCTTTATCAATAGCCCCGGGTTGATCTCGGGGTTAAAACCGCGGTATTAATCCAGCCCTGTAGGGGCGTGATCCTGTATACAGTTATTATGGATCTGCGGTTATCTATTCCATTTATCTATTTACTTCATTCCTCCATACTTCATTCCATGCTTATTTTTCCTTCTCACTTTACAGTCTTTCCTTTTTTTTCCATTCTCATAATTACTCTCTTCCTTTCCCGAATCTCCATTCTCTCTTGCTCTTCCTCTCTCTTCCTCTCTTCACTTCCTTTTATCACCCTCACTTTCCCTCTTTCCTTCCCGCCACCCCTTCCGCATCGTTCCGCGATACCGTTTCACCCTCCAACGCTCCAACGCTCACTTCCCCTTTTTCCTTCCCGCCACCCTTCGCATCGTTCCGCGATACCCTCTCACCCTCCAACGCTCCAACTCCACACCCCTCTCACCCTCCTTTCCCCTCAATGTGGATAACTACCGCCTTCCCCTTAACCGCCGTTCCGTTAGTGTTTTACTGTCCATAGTTTCCCAAAAAGAGTAATTAATATGAATATTATGTTAACAATATTTGGAGGATTGGGTAATAAGTTTCTATCTTTGCCCCACTGAAAAACGAAAGGGATTCAGTAGCGCAGAAGAGCTTTTAGATAAGCGGACATTATTTTAAAGAAAACTACTTATGTAAAGATAGAAGGTTTGTTTTTTATTTCTTTTGGAATAAAAAATAAATACTTTTCTATGGTTATGGAAGATACGGTTTAATCGGTTTTAGGATCAAAAACTTTTTTTTAAAAAGAGTTGCGGGAATAAAAAAGATTTGTATCTTTGCAGTCCCGATTACGGGGAGCGCAGGAGTGGAGGGATTGAATGTTTAGAGAGGGTTAAGGTTAAGAAAAAAACTTTAAAATTTCTTTTCAAAACATTTGGTCATTTAAAAATAAGTTATTACTTTTGCACTCGCAAATACGAAACGAAACTGACAGAGAAATTAGTTTTGTAGGAAGCGAAAGAATTAAGAAGATCATTGACATACAATATAACAACCAAGTAAGGAAAAACTAAAGCGTAAAAAAACTTTGAGTGAGCCTGGAACAAACATACAATGGAGAGTTTGATCCTGGCTCAGGATGAACGCTAGCGGGAGGCCTAACACATGCAAGCCGAGCGGTATTTGTCTTTCGGGACAGAGAGAGCGGCGTACGGGTGCGGAACACGTGTGCAACCTGCCTTTATCTGGGGGATAGCCTTTCGAAAGGAAGATTAATACCCCATAATATAATGAATGGCATCATTTATTATTGAAAACTCCGGTGGATAGAGATGGGCACGCGCAAGATTAGATAGTTGGTGAGGTAACGGCTCACCAAGTCGATGATCTTTAGGGGGCCTGAGAGGGTGATCCCCCACACTGGTACTGAGACACGGACCAGACTCCTACGGGAGGCAGCAGTGAGGAATATTGGACAATGGGTTAGCGCCTGATCCAGCCATCCCGCGTGAAGGACGACGGCCCTATGGGTTGTAAACTTCTTTTGTACAGGGATAAACCTACTCTCGTGAGAGTAGCTGAAGGTACTGTACGAATAAGCACCGGCTAACTCCGTGCCAGCAGCCGCGGTAATACGGAGGGTGCAAGCGTTATCCGGATTTATTGGGTTTAAAGGGTCCGTAGGCGGATCTGTAAGTCAGTGGTGAAATCTCACAGCTTAACTGTGAAACTGCCATTGATACTGCAGGTCTTGAGTAAGGTAGAAGTGGCTGGAATAAGTAGTGTAGCGGTGAAATGCATAGATATTACTTAGAACACCAATTGCGAAGGCAGGTCACTATGTCTTAACTGACGCTGATGGACGAAAGCGTGGGGAGCGAACAGGATTAGATACCCTGGTAGTCCACGCCGTAAACGATGCTAACTCGTTTTTGGGCTTTCGGGTTCAGAGACTAAGCGAAAGTGATAAGTTAGCCACCTGGGGAGTACGTTCGCAAGAATGAAACTCAAAGGAATTGACGGGGGCCCGCACAAGCGGTGGATTATGTGGTTTAATTCGATGATACGCGAGGAACCTTACCAAGGCTTAAATGGGAATTGATCGGTTTAGAAATAGACCTTCCTTCGGGCAATTTTCAAGGTGCTGCATGGTTGTCGTCAGCTCGTGCCGTGAGGTGTTAGGTTAAGTCCTGCAACGAGCGCAACCCCTGTTACTAGTTGCTACCATTAAGTTGAGGACTCTAGTAAGACTGCCTACGCAAGTAGAGAGGAAGGTGGGGATGACGTCAAATCATCACGGCCCTTACGCCTTGGGCCACACACGTAATACAATGGCCGGTACAGAGGGCAGCTACACAGCGATGTGATGCGAATCTCGAAAGCCGGTCTCAGTTCGGATTGGAGTCTGCAACTCGACTCTATGAAGCTGGAATCGCTAGTAATCGCGCATCAGCCATGGCGCGGTGAATACGTTCCCGGGCCTTGTACACACCGCCCGTCAAGCCATGGAAGTCTGGGGTACCTGAAGTCGGTGACCGTAAAAGGAGCTGCCTAGGGTAAAACAGGTAACTAGGGCTAAGTCGTAACAAGGTAGCCGTACCGGAAGGTGCGGCTGGAACATCTCATTTTAGAGTCTCGTTAATACGAGAATAAACAAAATTACGGACATGCAAATGTCCACAGGACTTACTTAAAGTTCAAGCTTTAGTTTTTTATTGGTTGCTTATATTAAAAATACAAAACCCACTAGAAATTAGTATAAGGGATAAGAGATTGAGAATGATAATGAAGAAAAGTATGCGGTATGCAAATATTAATTATAACTCATCAATCATCACTCATAACAGAGTCTCGTAGCTCAGCTGGTTAGAGCGCTACACTGATAATGTAGAGGTCGGCAGTTCGAGCCTGCCCGAGACTACTAATTAAGTTGAAGGTTTAAAGTTTATGGTTCAAGGTTAAGGCATTGAACATGAAACCTTAAACATTAAACTACTAGAGGGGGAATTAGCTCAGCTGGCTAGAGCGCCTGCCTTGCACGCAGGAGGTCAAGGGTTCGACTCCCTTATTCTCCACAGTTTTGGAAGTTTGATTTAAAAGTTACGGATGGAGCCAAAAACAACATCTGTTCATCAGACGGAAGAGAAGAAATTAAGATCATTGACATTAACGGTAAAGACATCACAAAGAGAAAA